>NC_015952.1 GCF_000147815.2 Streptomyces violaceusniger Tu 4113
AGCATTCAGCGCGGCATTGAGCCCCACTGCTTAGGTCATTTAAGCAGGTGATGTGCTACAAGACGAGTTGCCAGAACCTGAACCTCGGATACGCCGTCCGCTCCAAATCACCATCGGCGCCCGTACGGCTCGGCACCCGCCCGAACCTCGGCCAGAGCCGCCAACACCGCACCGGCCTGCACCGCCACATCCATCCCCGCCCACGCCTCCTCACCCAGTGGCTCGCCCGTGGAATCCGCCGGGTCGAACACGCCCGGCTGCACCAACGCAAGCAGCACCCGGCCACGCCCGGCCGCCGCCTCCCACCCCGGGGTGACCGACGGCGGCTGACCGGCCAGAATGCGGGACCGGCCGGTATGCATCTGCGTGACGCACCCGCCGACCACCGTCACCGAACACCGCGACACCGGCCACAACCCCGCATGCCACTCGCGATCGTTGACCCGCTTCAGCCCCGCCGCCTTCAACCGCACGGCCAGCTCCGCGTGCACCGCCTCCTCATCCGGCTGCACTACCACCGAAGCCCACCGGTCACCGTCGCTCGCCTTCAGGACCCCCAGGCCCCACGTCGCAGAACTCATGACGCGACCCTCCCACGCCCCACCGGCAGCCACCGCCCGTTCCGCACCGGCCGCGCCCTGATCCCGTATACGTCACACCGGCCAGGGACCCCCCACCACCCCCGCCAACGACACCTGCGCGAACTCGATCCGCGCATACGCCCCTTAATCACCCCTACACGATGCCGATATGGGTGCCCGCGTAGGAGTGTGACGCCTCGTGCCTCCCGTCCGTGTGGACGGGAGGCACGAGGCGTTTCGGGTCTCACGCTCGGGGTCCCTTCGCACATACGAACGGAACTCGTTGGGGGTCACGACTCTCGTTGCTAACGAGAGTCGTGACCGCTAACGTATCTCGTGCCGACCACGGCTTCCGTGACCCCCAGGAAGGGACCCCGCATGCCCGAGACCGTTGGACCCGACGTCGACATGATCAAGAAGACCGACGACGACCGGGAAGAGACCGGCGGCCAGCCGGAAGCGAACGCGCCGCGCAAGTTCTCCTGGAAGGAGTTCTTGACCCCGGACTTCTCCTTCTTCCTCATCCTGCCCGCGGCGTTCGCCGCGGCCGACACGTACGAGTTCATCTGGTATCCCAAGGTCGAGATCGACGGCGGAGGCGCCGGGCCGAACGGCACCGAGGTCACCCAGCGGATCATCGACTTCCAGGGCTCCTGGTGGGAGCACGTCCTGCTCGGCCTGCCCTACCTGATCATGATGGCTGGCATGATCGTCGTCTCCCGGGCGCTGTTCCGCATCGAGACCAACATGACCCGGCACTCCAGGCCCTTCACCCGCCGGGACGGCAGGGTGCTGCGCTTGGCCGCGTTGGGTGTCGTGGCCGCCGACGTGGCGGCCTCCGTGGTCGGCCGTATCGTCCCGGGGATGCTGCCCTACACCGACGGATTCTCTGACCCCCACCTGGTCAACGAAGGTTCGCTCGGCGGATTCTGGGTGTTCACCCTGCTCCTGGTCCTGCTCCAGATGCACCGCATCCACACCACAGCGCGCCGGGCGTACGAGAAGCTGGAGGAAGTTGCGTGACCACCACTGAGCCCGCAGCCGAGCGCGAAGCGCCGGTGGCGGACGGGGAATCAGAGGACGGCGAGATCGTCGTCACGCTGGACGAGGTGCTGAAGCAGAGGGGCATGTCCCTCGGCGAGCTGTCGCGGCAGACCGGCATCACCGACAAGAACCTCGGCGAGCTGAAGAACGGCAAGAAGAAGGCCGTGTGGTGGTCGACGCTCGCCGCTGTGTGCAGGGTCCTGGACTGCCAGCCCGGCGACCTGATCGTCTACCGGCCGGTGGCGGCGAAGAGCGCGCCGGCGCAGGAGTCGGCATCTGAGGAGTAGCCCCACGGCAGGCGTGGGGATCGGCGACGACCACGGCATGAACCCGAAAGCGAGGCAGTTGGATGCCCAGTTCCTATCCGAAATCGTTCCAGGCCGACGGATTACTTGAAAAGGTGACGGATGCGATCACCCTTGCCGTTGACGCCTCGGTAGACAGCGAGATCCGTGGCGTCAGTTGCGGATACCTCTCCTCCAATGGTCTCTGGGGGGCTTTCGCGAACATTCGGCATTCGTCCCGTGACGAGTGTGGAGAACTCAAATCGGGGATCGGAGAACTGTACGCGCTGGCGCACGGCATGGCCAGGATCACGGACCACCGCCGGGCGTACGGGATGGCGCTCCCCGTTCGCATCCTGACCGACTGCGAGGCGACTTTCAGTACCGTCACGGAGTGGATGGAAGGCGATCGAGACCTCCCGGACACCTGGGAGAACTTCGTCGCGCATGGGAAGCTGCGTAAGATCCGGTTTCTTCAGCAAGTGGTCAGAAAATCGCCGGAGATCAGCATCAAGAAGATTTCCCGGAACTCGCATCCACTTCATGCAGGGGCTGACAAGCTCTCCGGGACCGCTCTCGATGTCATTCAGGGACGCATCAGCAAAGAGGGGGGTCCCGGAGCGTGCAGGCGTTCCGCCGTAATGTGGCTGGAGGATTTCCGGCTTCGCCATGGCGGGAAGTCCAGTCTGTACGAGGACTTGATGAAGCAGGCTGATGACCTGGAGGGATACGAGCTGATGGGCGTCATGGTGGCAGCCGCTCGCGCCGCCGGAAGTCCTGATGAGCACGATTCCGCCCTCCGTACGTTGCGGGACGTCGCGACTGTCCATCTCGTTGATGACGCCAACTAGCAGCGACCTGACGGGAAACTGGCCGAAGCCCCCGGAACTGGTCTGGGACGCAGGAGAGACCACAATCGAGGTGGTCTTCCGCTCTGGGACCGGCGGTTACCAGAGGCCAGGGACTCGGTGACGGTGGATCTCCCGCCTTACGAGTCTCCGGCTTCCTGAGCTGGCTGTCAGAGGAGCACCTTGAGGGGGACCGTACCGGGATGGTGCGGTCCCCCTCCGCCGTCTCTAGGTCAAACTGGTCACCGTACGCAAGACGGACCTTTCGACCAGAGGCGGAGAGAACCGACATGGCACTCAGCCGGTGCGCGCCACGCGTGGAGATCGCTCCCCCCACCCCCAGGCCGCGCCGGTACGGCCTGTTCTCCGCGGCCGAGGTCCGCGAGGTCGAGGACGGCACCTGGTCCCACGGCATCCAGTACCGCACCGAATCGTGCTCGGGCAGCGTCTACACCTGGCCCAAGCCCTGCCCGCCCGACTGCGACCCCACCAGCGCCGTCCCGCCATCCCGCATCATCGTGGAAGTCGTCTACGACACCGAAGAGATCAACTTCACCACGTACTCCCTGATCCGAGCCCGCGTCATCGAACCCGAAACCGCAGCGGACCTCCCGTACAGGGCCGTGATCACGGTCGACACCTCCTGCGGGCCCTCCGCGGACATCGCTCCTGGGAGCAGGGCCGAGGAGTGCACTACGATCGCACGCCGCGCACAGGAGGGGGGACCCAAGCCGATCACCGTCACCGTCCGCGAGTCCTTCAATGGCGAGGAGACGACCGTCCAACTCGCCCCCGGCGCAAGCACGCAGGTCATCCTGTGCGCCGACAAGGACGAACCACGGCGCAAGGTGCTCGACGGCCTCGGGCCGTGGATCGGCGCGGAACCCTTTCCTGTCTACACCAGCGTGCACTGCATGCCCGGCGGCGATTTCGCCAAGGAAGCCCGCAGGATCGCCCGGAACCGGCTGACGTGCCGCGAAGAGTGCGCGGTCGAGGAGTACCTGTGGACCCAACTCGCGGCCGACGGCGGCCAGTACATCGGCAACCCCAGCGCCCCGAAGAGCATCACGTGTGCCATGGCCGAGATCGAGGCCGCGCTGATGCAGGCCCGCGGCTGCACCGCCGGAGTCATCCACGTGCCGGCGCGACTGTCACTCCCGCTGTCCATGAACGGCTGCTGCCTCATCGAGGGGGAAGGCGCCAGCCTGCGCACCCGTATGGGGTCCGAGGTCGTCTTCGGCGCCTGCTACGACCCCCGCATGCGGCCGGACGGCATGCTCGCCGATCCCGACCTGACCGTCATCATCGGCACCGGCCCGGTCATCGTCCAGCGCGGACCCATCAGCACCTACGAGGGCCTGGACAAGCAGACCAACGACTACGCCGCGGTAGCCGAGCGCACCTACGCCGTCATCGCTGACTGCCCCCTGGTGTGGACGGTCGCCGACACCTGCGACTGCTGATCAGCCGACCCCGTCGACCATCATCCGCACCAGATCCTCCAGTGCCTCCGGCCCCGGCTCATTGCCCTCCACCAGGAGGTACAGCAGCCGAGCCGCACCGTGCCCGGTGAAGTTCAACTGGAGGTCATAGGAGTTCAGCGCGCTGACCTCCGCTTCGATTCCGCAGCCCGACAGAGCCGTCCCCAGGGCCTGGCACAGCCGCGCCGGGTCCCCGAAGGTGTCGCTGTCGCCGTACTTCAAGCGCCTGTCCCCTCTGTCGTGCCCAGAGCCGGTGGCGGTATTCGAACCCGCTGCTTCCCGCTTACGAGGCGGGCCCACCTCTCCAACGGTGGCGCACCGGCAAGGACGCCAGACTACGACGGCGCGCGGCCGACCACCTGTGACCAACGCGCCGCAACCGAGCGGTCCACGATCATCTCCAGCAGGTCCCGGCTGATGTGCTCCCACCGCTCGCCCGGGTCGTCCGTCGGCTCCACGCCGCTCAGGTTCGCGTACGGTGCCAGCACCCGGTACGGGTCGGGCCCGTACTCGCGCACCGCGAGCGCGGCCACCGGGTCGTACAGCATGCCGACGAGCGCGGCCAAGGGGTTGATCCGGCGTCTGCTCCACGCGGAGCGGTCCCGGTCGCACGTGGAGCACACCCGCCAGCCCCAGTTCCCGCGCTGCTCGGCACGGGCGACGCCGTGGGCGGGCTGGTTGGCCGGGCCGCCGCAGTCGCCGCAGGCGAGGGGACCGGCGTAGTTGATGACGGGGAGAAGCTGGCCGGACAGCGAACGCATACCCGGCAGCGTCTCAGAACTTCTCGCCCGTCAGGCGCAGGAACGCCGCTACGCTTTCGCAACGTGCTGTTCAAGCGCGCTGCACGGACGGAGCCTTGTGACCCCGCAGAGGGGAGCTGTACGGGACGGTGTACGAGGGAGTCCCGGCGGCGGTGGCCGTCCCCATCACGCTCCCCACCACCAAGAGCATGATGGCCGCGCTGGTCCTGGCCGGTTCGTCAAGGAGAAAGAGCTCGGGTTCAAGAATTTTTGGGCCAAGACTCCTAATTCTCTCGAATGGACAGCACTGCTCAAAGCGACAGAGAAAGAGGATGCACGCATGACCACCGAAGGATGCCATGACAAAAGGGGCCACGCGGCATTAGCTCAGTCCTTGCCGTTTCTCGCCAGCATCATCCACGAGCACTACGTGGAGAAGCGTTGCGAGGATATGAAGATCCACGCATCACACGACCACGGTGACAGTACGAAGAACGAATTCTTCCGTTGCCCCGGACTCACGAGCGGAGGAAAGTGGTGGCCGAGTAGGACATAAGAGCCAAAATGTCGTAGTTCCCGCATGTCCTGAGCAGGACTTTAAAAGGCTCACCTTCGAGCTGGAAGGCCGGTTCCCGATGTGCTCGCGCGAAGGCCACCGCCGCACGCACCGCCCGCCGCTCGGCCGCCGAGGAGGACACGGCGCCCGCCGAGCCAATCCCGCTCAACGGCAGACCGCAATGAATCTGATGAACCGACACGAGAGGGGAGCCGGGGGACGGATGTCCGCGTCAACCGGTAGGCTGTGTATGGCATCAGACGTCTACTCAGGTAGGTCTGGGGCCCACAACTGCAAAAGGATCGGCCCCACGTGGTTCCAGATGTTTGCCGCATCTGGCGCGAGGCCGGTTCGACACCAAACCCCTCTACGAGAAGGTGCCGACATGACTCAGAGTACCCGCGCACCCGCGCGTTACGACAGTTGCACCCGCAGCTCCGCCGCGAAGATCACACCGGCGTCGAGCACGGGCCCTGTCACCACTACCCACTCAGTCGAGTGACCGCCACGGTGGACCCCATCGAGGTCCACGACTACCAGGCCGAGTCGCTGCGCCACCGCGCCAACCCGCCCGCCGGTTACCACCCGGCAAAAGCCCAAGAGCCAAGCCGAGTACTCACCTTTGACGGCAGCGTTCTCTCCGGTACCCGCAACGGCGAGGGGCGGAGCAACTGGAACAGCCGGGGCGTGGTGCATATCGCAGTCACCGGCTCCGGCTACGCGTACGGACTCGCCGTAGCTGCATGCAACGGCGGCGTTGAACTCGGCGAGGAGAGCGACCTGTCGGACCTGGTACTCGCGGACAAGGTCGATACGCCTGGTCGCTGCCAGCGCCCCGCGTGCCGCAAGCTCTGGACGGAGCGCGAGCGATGAGCGGTGACGCGTCGCGGTCAGTGAGTTGCCAGTGCGGCGCCGAAGGCGTGCGCAACGCTAACGGGTGGGTCCACGTTCCGCAGGCCGACTTCTGCCCGACCTGCTGGCAGGACCAGCAGCGGATTATGGCCGAGAACCGTGAGCGTTCCGCGCCACCGAGAAGTGAGGACACCGACCATGAGTGAAGCACCCGAGTACCTGCCCGTGCCCGGCGGCTACGCCGAACGCGTTGCCGCACTGGAAGCCGAAGGGCACGCCACCGCCGAAGCGCACTGGATGGCCGCCTGCGAAGCTTCTGGCGCCGTCGCCCGCCGCGAGACCAACCACCAGGACCTGTTCTGGTTCGGCGACATGCCCGACCACGACCGAAAGGTCTGGGACCGTATCGCGGACCGCGAGGGCAAGCGGTTCTACTTCCACCAGAAGAAGGACACCCTGGTCGGCTACCTCGCCCACCGTCGGCACGAGGAGCGCATCAACGTCCATCTGGGGCACAAACGCATGGACCGATTGGTCGCTTTCATCAAGGAGCACGGCCTGTGGGACGAGTGGGTTGCCCAGAACAGGGCCATGAAGACTGAGACAGGCGGGCAGCCCAAGAAGTGACCCGCGCAGCGCGTTGCCCCGCCTGAAGCAAGCAGGCGGGGCAACGCACTTCCGCGAGGAACGCGAGCACAAGCTCGCCTGGCACGCCAAGTACGCCGAGCTGGCCGACTGCACCTCATGCGGAAAGAAAGACCTCCGCGTCCGCCTGCCCCGGACCGCTGACTACGTCGGCGACGGAACCGCCCGCATCACCTATTGGCACAAGTCCCCGGAGACCGGCAGGGACTGCCGATCCGAGGTCGAGGTGGAAGACGTACGGGTCGTCGAGCGCACCAGGCGTCGGCGAACACGCCAGAGGCAGACCCCACCCGCTCGGTAGAGGAAGGCCCTCTTTCGGGAGGAGCACGCCCGAGCCCGCCGACCGGCCGGGATACCGTGCTGCCACACGTTCAGGTGACGGCAAATCGGCTATGCACTTACATACCGCCCTCTGACAAGACCCCACTACTTTGCGGCTGGTGTCTGAGCTAGGGCACCAGGGCGGCTAAGTGCTGTCGAAGCGCGCCACGTAGCCCACGGAGAACTCCGCCTGTGGGTCGATGTTCACGCGCACGTTGGCCCCGCTGGCGTTCTTCACCGTGACCTGCTGCGAGGTGACGATCTCGATGCAGAAGCCGGTGCCGCACGGGAAGACCGGCCACTGGAACGAGGTGCCGCCCGGCCCGATGAGCGCGATGCGTTGAGTGGTCGTCACGAATCGCTGCCTGGGGTCTTTCTGGCGACAGCGGGAGTACGCCTTCTGGCTACGGCCGTCGATCTGAATGGACGCGTTCGAGGGAAGCCACGGGATGAACAGCTCGGCGCACGCCGAGCAGGGGTCGATGCGGTTCTGCGTGCAGTCCCGGCCCTGGAGGTTCTGGTAGAAGCGGAAGAGGGTGTTCTCCAGCGGCTGGCTGCCGGTCTCGATATTGATGTACGGCACGCCCTCGGCCTGCCTCGGGATGCCCAGCGGGGAGACGGTCTTGATCGTGCGCCAGGCGCCGTACGGGCGGGCCGGGTAGCAGCGGTCGACCGGCACGGGCACCTTCGGCACGGCGGCCGGGAAGGGGCAGTGCGGGTTGTCCTCACACTTGGGGCCCTCGCGCTGCTGCTGGGCGCAGTCCTCACGCTGCTTGTCCGGGTCGAACGTGGTGACCTTGGAGCCCTTGACGAACTTCGCCCAGTCCACGACGCGGATGGAGTCGGCGTACGCCCACGGCTTGCCGGCGACGATGCTGAACTCGATGCCGGTCGCCACCGCGGCGCCGCCGCGGGCGCCGCCGAAGCCCTGACATCCGGCGGTCGCGCCGCCGCTGATCTGGGTCACGGTGCCGGAGCCTGAGGTGCCCCCGGAGCCGCCCGCGGTCAGCGAGGAGTCGCCGCCGGAGCCGCCCGTCTGGCCACCGGTCAGGCTGATCTGGTTCGGCCCCTCCAGCAGGCCGACGTCCATGAAGTGCCGCATGTACCGCGAGCGCTGGCCGGGGGTGTCGCCGTTGTCGTCCTGTGGGCAGCACGCGTACAGACAGAAGGTGAGTCCGGAACACTCGTTGTTCTGGCAGGAGTTGCCGCGCAGCACGTGGGAGAGCCAGCCCAGGGCGTAGACCAGGGCGCAGTGATCGAGAGCGAGCACGGCCAGGGTGATGTGGATCTCGCGGTGCGCCATGCGCAGAGGCCCGATCACGGAGCCGTCGCCCACGGCCTCGGTCGGGTTGCGGACGCCGGTGCCGCCGAAGCCCACCATGTCCATCCCGAGGAAGCCGATAACGCGCTGGGACTCCGGGAAGTGCGGGTCATACCAGGGTGCGCGGTCGCCCTTGGGCGTGCTGTAGGAGGGCGAGCCGAGGGCGGGCAGCAGCCCGTCACACGGCTCGCACATCATCCCGAGCCCGGAGCGCTGGGAATAGGCGTAAGTCCTCGCCTCATTGAGGATTTCCACCCCGCCGTATTCGGCGAATCCAAGGTAAGGCATGGCTCTGGGCCTCCTAGAACGCGGGCGGGGTGCAGGGAAGGTTGATGGGGGTTCCGGTGGCCTGGACGCCGCCGGGGTTGTTCACGTCGGACACGCGCACGGTCCAGGTGTCGTCCTGGTCGTCCCCGGGTGGGTCGTAGGTGTGCAGGTGTTCCTTGGTGGGGTCGAGGTTCTGGTCGCTCTTGCCGCCGCCCCAGTCGACGGTGAGGGGGAAGTGGGCGCACGGGTCGGCGCGCAGGACCACGGTCCGGCCGCCCGGGTTGCTCGGCGGCGGTGCGCAGTCGATGTCCGGGGCGATGGTGCCGCAGGGCAGGCACATAGTGATCTCGGCGTACTTCGAGCTGTCTTGTACGTCCTGGACGCGGATGGTGTAAGAGCCGGGGGGGTACTGGCGGGGCGAGGTGACGGTGCCTTGGGTGGCCGTGTGGGTGGTCGGGTTGGGGTCCTGGGGAATCCAGTGGATGTGCACCCCGCGGCCGTTGGGGTTGTCGTAGTGGATCTGGACCTTGTTGCGGTCGGCCGGGCACTCCACGGCGGTCACGGTGGGGTTCTCGGTTGGCGGCACGGTGGCGCAGGGGATCTGGCTGACGCCAGTGGCGACGCCGGTTGCGCCGTCGGCGTCGCGGACGGTGATGCGGACCGGCTGTGCGGCGCGGTGTGCGGGGGTGGCGTAGAGGTTGGCCCGGCGGGAGCCGGTCTTGCCGGTGGCGAAGCCCCACGCCAGGCGCGGGCCCTGGTCGGTGGGCTGGATGAAGATCGACTCGGCTTCGCGGTAGACCAGGTCGGGGTACTGCTTGTTGTCGACGCGGGAGACGACGTTGCCGGTGGGGCCGGAGATGTCGGTGACGGTGAAGTAGGCGTTGTCCTCTTCGCCGGTGCCGTAGAAGTGGTAGACGAACTTGCCGTGGAGGGTCCAGCACTGGAAGGAGCCGGCGCCTGGCTGGGTTCCGTCGTTGACGGTGCTGTCGTAGAGCGGGCTGGCGTAGTTCTTGGCGAGGAAGTTGGTCAGCTTCCAGACGGTGATGTGGTACTTGCCGTCGGTGGTGCGGTGGCGTACGGCGATGTTGCCGTGCTCCAGGTCGAGGCAGGGGTTGAGGTGGTCGGAGTTCGGCCGCGGGTCGTAGCGGTCGATGCCGGAGCCGTTGGAGGGCAGCACCTTGTTGGCGGAGTAGGTGAAGCGGGCGATCTGGGTGGCGTAGGCGTTGTTCCCGGCGCCCGGGTCGGTGGGGTCGATGCCGGTGAACAGGCGGACGATGGAGCCGTCGCGCTGGACGGCGATGCCGGAGCCGTGGTCCCAGCCGCGGGCCGGGCCGGGGGTGTCGCCGATCAGGTACATGTTCGAGGCGAGCTTGCCGTTCACGATGCGGTTGATCGCGAGGTGGCCGTAGCGGGCCCGGTCGGCGCCGGAGATGGCCGCGGTCTCGCCGGTGAGCTTCCGGCCGCCGTTGATGATCTGCGTCAGGTACAGGTCGCCGCTGGTGTGGTCGACGTCGGCCTGCTGGTGCACGGTGGT
Organism: Streptomyces violaceusniger Tu 4113; assembly: GCF_000147815.2. NCBI lineage: Bacteria > Bacillati > Actinomycetota > Actinomycetes > Kitasatosporales > Streptomycetaceae > Streptomyces > Streptomyces violaceusniger. The sequence continues at coordinate 10,475 of NC_015952.1, forward strand.
CTGCGACAGCTCGATGGGTGTGCCCGGCAGGGCAGTTGCAGCGCGCTGTGGCTGGAGGGGGTCTGTGGTCTTCCAGTAGCGGTGGGAGACCGCCTGTCCGGCCTGGTAGGTCTGCACGGTGCCGTCGCTCCAGTCCACGGTGATGGGGTACCTGGTTGACGGGCCGGGCCGCAGGGTGACGTGGTGGTCGTCGGCAGGGTCACAGACGGCGGTGGCTTCGGGTCCGGGTTCGCACGGCACGGTGGCGGTGTCGCTGCCGGTGCGCTCGGGCTCGTCGGGGTCGGCGGCGGTGATGGTCTGCTGCCCTTCGGTGCCGCCGGGGTAGACGACGGTGGTGACGTCCTGGCCGTCGCCCGCGTTGTTGGGGTCCTCGATCTGGGCGCCGCCGGTCGCGGAGATGACGACGGTGCCGTGGCCGCGGTTGTCGGCGGTGACCTTGAGGGTGCGGCCGTTGGGGTCGTTGGGGTCGCAGACGGCGTGCACGGCCACGATGTCCGCTCCGCCGCCGGTGCACACGGGGGTCTGGACGGAGCGGCAGCCGCCATCGATCGCCTCGGAGCAGACCATGATCAGGAAGGACTGGCCGAGTCCCTGGGTGTAGGAGTGGGTGACGGCGCCCTCGCGGACGCCGGTCTGCTTGGCGGTGCCGTCGCCCCAGTCGATGCTGACCGTCCCGCGGCCGTTGTTGTCGACCTTGATGGTCGCGGTGCAGGTCTGGCCCCAGGAGACGAACGTGACGTCGGGCCGCAGTCCGCCGGCGACGAAGGTGCAGCGGGCGCAGAAGGTGTTCTGGTCGTTGCGGCACACCTTGATCGGGAAGCGGCCGTCGGCGGTGTAGGTGTGGCGCAGCGTGGCGTGGCAGTCGTCGCCGACGGCCACGTACTGGCGCTGGCTGCCTGCCTCGTCCTCGCCCCAGTCGACCTGGACGCCGTAGTAGCCGAGGGGGGACTCCCCGGGGCAGGCGCAGGCCACGGTGTCGGCGTCGGGCGGGCCGCACCATGACTGGGAGGGGAGGTCGACTTCGACGAGGACGGTGCGGCCGGTGGCGTCGGTGGGGTCCTGGGTGCAGCGGATGACCGGCTCGTCGGCCGCGAGGGGGACCGTCAGGGTGCGGGTGGTGCAGATCTGGGGGTACCGCACGTCGCAGACAGTCAGGGTGTAGCGCACGGGCTTCGCGCCCGGGTCGCCGCAGGATTCGCCGTAGCGGTGCTGGCCGATCTGTCCTTCGCGCAGCTCGGTCTCCGCGCCGTCGCCCCAGCGCACGCGTACGGGCCCGTAGCCGTGGTTGTCGGCGCGCACTTCCGCCATGCAGCCGGTGACGTTGGAGCCGCGCTTGATGAAGACCTCGGCGGGCTCGGGGATTCCGCCGTCGACCGTCTGCATGCCGCATCCGGCTTCCGGCGGGGGGAAGGTGGTGATGAACTCGACGAAGTCCGCGTTGGCGCGGACGGGGCACGGCAGCGGGGTGGGGCGGGTGCCGTCCATCAGCACGTTGTACGGGCCCTTGCCCCAGCCGGAGGAGCGGCGGGTGGTCCCGGAGAACTGGAAGGTGATGGGGCCGTTCTGGATCGTCCACTGGCCGATCTGGACGCCGGTGATGCAGGGGAAGAGCATGTAGCCGTAGCGGGAGCCGCCGCGGGACTGGGAGCATGCTGCGCCGGCGCCGGAGGAGACGTTCATCCAGACTTCCAGCGCGAAGCCGGAGGGGTCGCAGCCGCCGGAGGAGATGCCGGTGAAGCCGATGATCACGCCCGCGGAGTCGCGGATCGGGCACCATGACGGCTTCATGATCAAGACCAGCTCTGGGTCCAGTGCGCACAGTTCGAGGCTGATGCCGTAGTTCGTCGGCGGGGGGCAGGAGACGGTGGTGAAGCACACCTGCCCGTCGGCCTTGGTGACGGGGTTCTGCTCGGCCTGCTGGCCGCCTCCGTCCTCGCCGCTGGGTGAGACGACGACGTTGATGAAGGCGTCGGTGGTGACCTGGCCCGAGCCGCCGGGGTTGTCGGGGTCCTCGAAGACCGGCCGACAGCACCCGTCCAGCTTGGTGGCGCGCAGCACAGCGGCACCGCTGAAGCTGGGGCAGATGACCTGGGCCACGTCCAATTACTCCTTGATAGGCAGACTTCGGCCATTCTTTCCGCTTTCTCCCACATCGTCGCGTAGCGCGACCGGCGGGAGCGGCGCAGCAGCACGCTGACGGCCCAAGCGGCCACAATGAGACAAAGCTCGAATACCCCCACTGTGAGGGACCCGTGACGCAGGAACCCGAGACCCAGCAGGAGCGCGACGCCCAGGAGCAGCCCGACCCCCTGGACCTCCTGGCACAGGCCATCACCACGGCCCGCGGCAGCCTTGACGGCGCCGTACACCAGCTCGCCGTACGCTTCGCCGACACCGCCACCGCCCAGGAAGGCCGCGATGGGGCCCACACCGAGGCCCTGGAAGACATCCACCGCGCCGCCCAGGCCATCCACGACGCCTTCTCCACCGCAGCGGCCAAGGTCACCAGGGAACTCGCCCGCCTCAAGCAGCAGGCCGCCACCCATCACGAGGCCACCGGCAAGCGGATCGTCCAGAGCACCACGGCCCTGACCCAGCGCTTCGACGAGGCCGGCACAGCCCTGGAGGAGATCAGCGACTCCCAGGCCGAGCACTACCGGCTCACCGGAGCCGTCCTGGCGAAGGTCAGCCCCCTTCCGGAGGATCTGCACGACTACGCCGAGCGGACCCGCGAGCAGATCACCGGTCTAGCCGCGGCCGTCACCGAGCACCGGGCCCTCAGCGCCGAGACGCACGAGCAGGTCGGATCACTGCCTGAGGCCATCACCGGTGATGGGCAGGAGACCCGGGAACAGGTGGGAGCAGCCCTGGCGCTCCTGCGCAGCACACTGGACGCCATCACGGAGACCGGCGCGGACGTCCGCGGCGTGGAGAACGCACTCAGCATGGTGATCGGCGCCGCCCGGGACCAGATCCTCACCCCCCTGCGCGAGCACGCCGAACACGCCGCCTACCTCGGCGAGCAGCACACCGGCCGCCTGAACGGCCTGCACCACCTGCTGGAAGACGTGGTCAACCAGGAGTCGTCCCACGGCCTGGCCCTGGAAGCGATCTCCAAGGACACCCACCAGGTCGCGCAGGCCGTCCCCAACGCGCTCTCCGAGACGCTCGACGCGCTCGCAGCCTCCGGCGAGGAGACGCGCCGCACCGTGCTCGATATCGAGCAGCGCATCGCCGCCGCCCTGGCGCTCACCGGCGAGCACGCCGACCAGGCCCTGACCTCCATCGCAGGTGACCTGGGGCTCGTCGCGAACTCCTTCGACGGGTTCGCCGAGCAGGCCGCCACCGCCTCGTCCGTGGACTCCCTGCGCGGGGACGTCTCCGCGCTCTCCGAGCTGCTGGCCACCTCCACCGAGGACTTCACCGGCGCCGTACAGCAGGCCGTCAGCGACATGGCCGCGATGCGGGCCGCGTGGACTCAGGAGTCCGCCCAGGTACTCCAGGCCCTGGAGAATATGGGCCGTGTCTTCCTGGACAAGGCCAACGCCTCCGAGCACGCGAAGGACCAGGCCGTGATCGACCTCGGGCGCCGGGTGGCGCGGCTGGAGCTGAACCGGGCACCGGCCGCGGTCGGGTCCTGAACAGACGAAAGCCCCTCCTAGGAGGGGCAATCGACAGGCGACAGCTTCGACCACGGCAGTAGTTGAACCCTGGCGACCTGCTGCGAGTATGCCACGCGCCGGCATGAAGGCCGATGCCCCCGGTCTCAGCCGCCGAAGGAGTCGGGGTAGGTGTAGATGTCGCCGACGGTGGCCAGCTCACGCCAGAACACCTGTTCAGGGGCGTGGTGTGCGGCCAGGAGACCTTCCGCGGCCACCGTCTCGTAGACGTCTGTGATCTCTCCCACCTCCGGCAGCATCTTCACCGTGTACGGCTTGAGCACGGTCAGGCCGGAGTCGGTCCAGTACGGCAGGAGCTGCACCTTGGGCAGCGCCTGGATACGGCCGTCCTCCGACTCCATCGCCACCGGCCGGTCGCTCGTGTAGCGGACCAGTGCCATGGTGGCGCTCGCGCGGGCCTCGGCGTGCCGGGCGAAGAGGGGGCCGAGCGGCAGATCGGTGGACACCGACCCGTTGAGGACGAGGAAGGGCCGGGAGGGGTCGTCCAGGGCCTGGTGGGCGTAGCGGACAGCCCCGGCTGTCCCCAGGGGGTACGGGTCGACGGCGTGGCGCACGTTCAGGCCGTGGTAGCCGCCCCCGCCCACGAACTCGCTGATCTGGCGGTGCTGGTACCCGGAGGCGATCACCACGTGCTCGATGCCGTGCTGGCTGAGGTGCGTGAGCTGGCGTGTGATCAGGGGCAGGCCGCCGACGGGCATGAGGGCCTTGGGCATGGCGTCGCTGTAAGGCCGCATGCGCTCTGCGCGCCCGCCCGCAAGGATGATCGCTTGGGTGATGGTGGGCTCCATGGCACGCAGTTTTCACCACGATGCCCATTTCGCCAGGGATTGCCTGACTCGTCCTTGATTGTGGCGAAGGGCCCGCAGACATGCGACGGTTTCCCGGTGACGGATGCTGTGATGCGGAAGCAGATGAGAGACACCCGGAGCCTGATGGCGCAGGCCGCTCAGAGCCTTGAAGCATCCCGTGTCGCCCTGATGGGCCAGCCGGACCTGGACCTGGAGGAAGCGCAGCGCGCCACGATGGCGCTGCGGCTGATGGGGGCGGCGCTCACCGCGCTCGGCGCCGGGTCGCACGTGTACCTGTCGACCTCATGCGAGCACGAAACCCACGGCTACTGCTCGTCGCGGCGGGGCTCGAACGGCGAGACGGTCTGGGACAAGAAGCCCGCGGAGTGCAAGTTCTGCGACTCGCCGTGCGTCTGCTGGTGCCACTGGCCCCCGCACCGGGCGGACGCGGCACGGAGGTGACCTCGTCTCGCCCGGTGGAGGGTGCCAACCAGCGCGCCACCCGTGGTGCGTTCAGCTCCTAAAGGGAGTCACGGACGGCGCGCGGTCAGAGGGGTGTCAGCCGTTGTTGATCGGCAGAAGGTCGCCGTCCTCCTGCGGGGCGGCGTTCTCGTTGCCACCCTGGTACGGGCCGACCTTGCTGCCGATGATCGGCACGGCGACCTCGGCCGGGATGTTGGCGTTGTCCAGCACGCTGAGGTCACCGTTGATCAGGGAGGTGACCGGCGCGGTGGAGTGCGGTGCGCTGTCCCCGTTGCGGGGGGCGTCGGCCGCCGAGGCGATGCCGGCGGACGCGGCGACAGCGGCACCGGCGATGAGGGCGGTGGCAAGGATCTTCTTCATTCGGGTCTCCCGTGTTCAGAGGGTGAGTAGCGGACTGCAAGGGACGTACGGGCTGGCGCCCGTACTGGGGTCAGGACAAGGGGGGGATGGCTCCGCCGTTGACGATGGGCAGAAGGTCGCCGTCCGCCTGGGGGGCGGCGTTCTCGTTGGCTCCCTGGTGCGGGCCGACCTTGCTCACGACTGCCGGGACGGCCGCCTTGGCGGGCAGGCGCAGGTTGCCCACTGCCGAGGCATCACCGTTCAGGACGCCGGTGACGGCGTCCGTGGAGTGCGACGCGGTGTCGCCGACACGAGGGTCAGCGTGGGCCACTCCGGCTCCGGCCGCCAAGGCGGCGCCGATCGCAAGGGCCGTGGCGATGGTCTTCTTCATCGGGATCTCCAGAACTAGTTCTTGATGATGAGGGTCTTCGTCGCGGTGCGGTTGCTGTCGTCGGCGTCAGTCCGTGACAGTGATCGGAAAGAGGTCTCCATCCGCCTGGGGGGCGGCGTTCTCGTTGCCACCCTGGTAGGGGCCGACCTTGCTGCCGAGGATCGGCACGGCGATCTGGAGAGGGGCCGTCAGGTTGTCCAGCACGCTGACATCGCCGTTGATCAGGCTCGTCACTGGGGCCGTGGAGTGCGGGGCCGAGTCGCCGCTGCGCGGGACCGAGTCGCCGCTGCGCGGCACGCCGGCAGCGTTCGCCGTTCCCGCGGTGCTCAGCAGGGCAGCAGCAGCGACACCGGACATGGCCGCAATTGCGGTGATCTTCTTCAAGACCTGTCCTTCGTCCTTGGAACGGGCCGTACGGCCCTCTGTCACACCCCTTTAAACCCTGTGAGTTACCCAAAGACACGGATGCTCGCCCCAGAGGTTCCTTTTTCATACGAGATGGACGCCACCCGCGTGATTACGGATGGCGTCCATCGGCCTCACCCTCGCGGGTGGTTCAGCGGGCGACCGGCACCCAGCCGCAGTAGTGACCGTGCCAGGGGTGGAGCAGGTCCAGGTCGACGTGCAGGCCGAGCAGCCCGCCGAGGTCGACGGAGATGTCCGCGGGGTCCGCGCAGATCCACACGTGCGCGGGTCGCGGGTCAGAGGGCGGGGCCGGGGGCTCGGGGTCGGCGGCCATGGCCGGAGCCGCGGCCAGTGACAGGGCGATGACAGGAAGGGCCGCGAGGGCGGCGAGGCGTCGAAGCATCATTCCGTCATTGTCGGGCGAACCGACATAGAATGCACTTAATCAGACCGAATAGTTACATAACGGACAGCACGGTGAAGGAGGACGACCCCGCGTGCCCGCCTTCCTGCAAGTCGCCGGATTCGCCTGCCTCGCCTTCGCCTTCACCCTGCTCACCCGGCCCCGCGAACGACCGAGCCCAGCCGCCTACCTGTGGGCCATCGCCGTGGACGCCCTGTGCATCGTGTTCGTCCTCGGCGTGCTGATCGTCTGGCCCGCCTGGTGGCTGCTCATCCCGCTCACGATCTGGGGAAGCACCCTGGCCCTCCACGTCCTGCGACTGCGCGACGCGCGGGTGATGGTCCGGGTCCTGGAGGCGAACAGCCCTCCGAGCTGGGGGCCGGGGCGACGGGTGCAGCGCGACGGGAGCACGTACGGCTACGACGGCTGGCCGGACGACGCCACCCGGCCGGAGGACCACTACCCCCGGTACTGATCCGCCGGTGGCTGTGCCAGCCCGTCAGCCACACCAACAGCGCCACTGATCCTCCCGCTTCCCGCGGCGGCGGAACACGCGCAGCGGAGCGGAGACCAAATTCTTGCCCATCCCCACAGAGACGGCGGCGACCACACCGAGCAGGACCAGGACCAGGAGCCCGCCCAGTCCAAGGGCCTTCAAAGAACCGGCCAGGAGCACTGCGTGTTCGGAACCGGCAACGAGCATCATGAGCCTCCGTGGTGAGGACCGGCGATCCGGCCGCCGGTCAGTGCGTCGAACCAGATTTCGGTGTCTCCGTCCTCGGCGTCGGGGTCCTTGACCACCCAGTACGGGAGGTTGTCCAGCACCACGACCTGAAGCGGCGCCAGGGCGCCGTGCCGCTCCGAGCGGCGCGCCAGGGCCCGCAGGGAAGCCTCTTGGCTCGCCGCGGCCGGACGGACGTACGCCATCCCCGGCACTCCGCGGCTCATCAGGTGTGCTCCGGCGGCATCAGGCTCCGCGGCTGCCCCATGGCCCGGCCCTGGGCGTCCAACAGGTCGATGTTGACCTCGGCGAACCGCGCCTCGAACTCGGTGGAGTCCAGCTCTTCCTTCGCGATGAAGACGTATCCGCCGCGGAAGCGGCCCGCGTCCTGGCTGGTGGTGCTCACCTCGTACTGCGCCGCGCTCGGGCCGCCGTCGGTCCAGAAGGTGATGGTGCCCTCTCCGCCGGCGTTGCCCGGACGGACGTCGACCCGGAACTGCCAGAGCTGGTTGGCGGGGATCGCGCCGCCGGACTGCGTCTTGTCGGCGAGGTTCTTGTAGCCGGTGGTGGCGGCGCCGCTGTCCGGGGTGCGCATGCCGATGACCAGCTCGCGCGTGGTGCACCGGATGAAGCAGAAGTACCCCTGCGCGGCCTTGCCGGGGCCCTTGTTGCGGTAGGCGTTCTCGCCGGTGATGTTCCGGTCGTCCGGGGCGCCGAAGAACAGGCCGATCTTGTCGATCGGGCTGTTCGGAGTACCGGGCGGGTTACCGACGATCGACGGGTTGTCGGCGTAGCTGGACTCGTCGGCGTTGACCCATCCGGCAATCCAGTTGATGCGGTAGCCGGTCGGGTTGCTCAGGTACTCGTGGTTGGAGATGTCGCCCAGCAGCATGGCCGGGATCGAGTCGGTGTCCTCGGCCGCCGCGTTGTAGTCGCCCCAGTTCGACGGGAGGTGCCAGCAGGGCAGGTAGACGCCGTTGAACTGGTTGGTGGGGGCACCGGAGGTGCGGAAGTAGCCGCGGCGGGAGCGGAAGGAGGAGGGGTTCTCCGGCGGGAAGAGCTGACCGCTTCCCGCCGATCCGACGCCCCATGTGGTGCGGTCGTAGGGCACGAAGGAGTTCCGGCCCGGGTGCTGGATGAAGCCCGGCAGCGGGTTCAGGGCCTCCTCGTGGCGCTGGTAGATCATGTCGTCCGAGAGGAGGCCGACGAACCCGAGGTCGACGGCCCGGTGCGCGTCCACGCGGCGGAAGGTGTCGAAGCCGAGGGTCTTCAGGCCCGCGTCGGCGAAGGTGCGGAGCTGCTGGTCGGTCAGCCGCATGGAGACGGCCGCCCAGTCCGCGCCCGCGGCCTTGGCCTCCTGCGCCAACGTTGGCGTCCAGTTGCCCGACCATGGGCTCTCCGCGCTCGCCTCGCCGGGGAAGCACACGATGCCGGCGGGAATGCCCGCGCCTACGGCCTGGGGGAGGCGTTGGGGGTTCCAGTGGAAGAGGATGGTGCGGCGCTGCGCGCACCAGTACTGGATGGTGGAGATGACGCTGTTGTACGTCTCCGTCGCGATCAGGAACAGGGCGTTGATCAGCTTGCCGTGGGTGACGCCGTAGACCTGGGAGAGGAGACGGCCGCCGTCGGCGTCGCGGTTGTCCCAGCCGGAGTCGTAGAAGTGCTGGACGTCCTTGGTGAAGTTGAGCCACTGCGCGGGGTGGAGCTTGTAGTACCGGATGGAGTTGCAGTAGCCGCTGTTCGCGGAGGCGTAATCGTAGTGGGCGGACCACTGGGAGGAGCAGAACGTGGGGTAGGGGAAGATCGCGGCGCCGGAGCCCTTGAGCGAGGAGACCCACTGGACGTCGATGTCCGACTGGATCGCGAGGGCGGTGTCCACCGACCGCATGGTGCCCCAGGGGACGATGAGCCGTCCCCCCTGGTAGGTGCCCCACAGGAACTGCTTGGCGTTGATCTTCGCGTCCAGGTCGTCGACCGAGCGGACGCAGTTGTTCGGGTCGTCCAGGCAGTTCGGGCAGGAGGCGTACAGGCCGCCGTCCTGGCCGAAGCGCATCCCGTTGCCGCCGTCACCGGACAGGAACAGCTCGATGCCCTGCTGGGGGTTGCACCGGATGCCGGAGTTCCCGCTGATCTTGGCGCAGACGCACCCCATCGTCAGGTCGCAGTCGATCGTGCCGTCCGTGCTGATGACGTAGGGGTCATCGACGTTTCCGGTACCGGTGATCTCGATACCTTTGCCGCCGACGAGAACGCACGGGCACTCCGTCTGGCAGCCACACCGGCTGTACTGGGCCACGCCGCTTCCTCCCTACAAGTCCTGTTTCGTCAGGCTTCCACACGTCCAGGGACGATCAGCGCGCGGCGCGCTGCGCCATCTCCACCGCCTCCGCCGGCGGCGCGGGAAGCTCTCCGGACTCGAACCACGACGCGGCCCGCTCCTCGCCCGCGGCCCTCAACGAGCGCACGCCCGACGCCTTCTGGTCCCCGTCCGTGCCCGGCTCGTCCATCGGCGTCATGCCGACGGCGACCTTCTCTCCGGACGCGTCCCAGGTCACGGTGACGTCGGCGAGCACGAACGCCTGCTGGATCTTGCGGCACGCCCGGTCGAGGCGCAGGTCGATGCGGTAGCCGGGGACGAGCTGGTCGAAGCAGATGGGCGCCTCCGGGTGGAGGGCGGCGCCGTTGTCGACGGACACCCCGATCGGCACCGGGTAGCGGCCCTTCAGCTCGGCCTTGGCGATGTCCAGCAGCGCGGCCCGCTGGTCGGCCTCGCAGGCGGTCTTGCAGTCGTCCACGCAGTCGGCGATGCACTTCTTGCAGGCCGCCCGGGACTCGTTCTCGCACGACCAGGACTTGCGCTTCTTGGAATACTTGCACGGCCCGCAGAGGTTGTTCCCGCGGCACCGGCCGGTGCCCGGCTTGGTGCAGTTCTTCTCGTCGCACTCGCACTTGGGGACGTCGGTGGAGGAAATGAGCCAGTCCACCCGCCCGTACGGATTCGCGCAGCTCTTGCCGGTGGTGACGGTCTGCCGGTCCTCCTCCGAGGAGCTGTTCGTCGCCACGGCACGGGTCGCGAAGCTCTGCCCGTCGCGGACGATGGAGAAGTCCCCCATCAGGTCGTCGGTGGTCAGTTCGGCGACCGCCAGGTCACCCGGGCCCGGCTTGCCCTTGAGGATCAGGCGGCGGCCGACCGTCGTCCAGTACAGGCCAGACTTGACCAGCTCGCTCAGCAGGTCGACGACGTACTTCGTCTGGTCCTGCGGCTTGTACGCAGGCTTCGCGCCCACGTTGTACCGGGCGATGTACGGCGTCAGGCACGCGTGGTCGACCTTCTTGCCGCTCACCGTCCGCGTGCAGGCGTACGAGGAGGTCAGCAGGTTCCAGTCGATGTAGTACCGGGCGATCGACGACACGTCGGCCTCGCCGCGCTTGAACGCCTTGGTGGAGTAGTTGGTGGTGCGCGCGATCCACGCGGAGATGTCCCACGCCTCCACGGTGACGGTGGCCCGGGTCTCGGTGACCGTCATGACCGGCCCCTGCCAGACGAGTTCGGTGTCCCTGTAGATCGACAACTCGTGCAGCCAGGGCTCCAGGTTGTCCAGGCCCTCGCAGCACACGTCGTCCAAGCTGTCCTTGGTGATGGTGACGGTGGCCTTGGCGGTGTCGTTCAGGGTCCGCGAGAACGTCAGGCCGGTCATGTTCTCCACCGGCATGTAGACCTGCTCGCCGCACTTCCAGTGGAAGACCGCGTGGTACTGCGCCGGGCACCCGAGCGTGCACAGGGCCATGACCGCCGCCCCTCTACGCCGCGAGGGCAGCGGCCATGGCGCGCTGCATCCGGTGGATGATGATGTCGTTCGAGGTCGCCGCGGTGTGGATGTGCACGGAGACGTCGCGCGGCGCCGTCCCGCCGCCGGACGCGGCGCCGGCGCGGCCGAGGATGTTCATGAGTCCGGCGCGCTCGGCCAGCTCGGCGGCGCGCTGCGGCCGGGTCAGCGGCAGCACCAGCTCGGGACCGGCCTCGCCCACCAGGGCCTTCGTGGGGCCCATGATGATGCCGCCGGAGGCCAGGTGGACGCCGGGGATCTTGTTCAGCAGGCCCTTGCCGATGTCCGCCGCGGCGCTTCCGAGATCCTTCAGCTTCTTCCACGCCTTGCCCGCCCAGCTAACCAGGCTTTGGATGGTGGTGACGAGGCCCTGGACGGCGCCCTTGGCGAGGGTGATGGCCGAGCGGACGGCCGGGAGGTTCTTGAGCCAGCGCAGGAACTGCGCGACCGCCTTGACGACGGCCGCGGTCAGGCGGGCGATGCCGCTGGCCAGTTGGACGACGACCTTGATCACGCCGACGACGATGGCCAGCAGGGGCGGCAGGATGGCGACGGCCAGGCGGAGGATCAGCACGGCCAGCGGACCCAGAACCTCGAACAAGCTGCCGAAGAGGTCGGCGAGTTCCTGGAAGACGGGGGCCAGCTCCTTGCCCGCGTCGACCAGGGCCTGACCGATCTGTTCAGCCAGTTGTTCGAGAAGCGGCATCATGGGGGCCAGGGCATCCAAGATCACTTGGAACAGTTCGCCGATCGGCTCTAGGAGTGGAGCCAGTACCTCGAAGGCATCAGACAGGATCGTTCCGACGATTTCACCCAAAGCGGACAGAATCGGACTCAGCTTCTCGATGACCGGCGTCAGGACTTCACCGAGCTGAGTGACGAACTCGGTCAGACCTGGAGAAATCGCTGTAAAGGCATCACCAATAGCCTTCAGGATCACCCCCGCCAGGAGACCCAGCGGCTCCATAATCGGGGACAAAGCGGACAGGAGATCGCCCAGCCCCTGACCGAATTCACGCAGCCCAGGACCGGCGGCATCGAACATGCCCGCGAGCCCGGTCGTCAGGTCGTGGATGCCCGCGGCCATCGGGCCGAAGAGGTTGCCTCCGGCGCCGATGATCGACCCGAGCAGGTCGAAGACGTCGACCAGGCCCTGAATGCCGGTGCGGAATAGCTCCACGGCCTTGCCGGACTCGGCCATCCCGGTCAGCCAGGCGCCGAAGTTCTTTCCGCCCTCGCCGATCGCCTTGCCGACCTCTTCCCAGACCGGCACCGTGGCCTGGACGAAGTCAGTCAGCCCCTTCATCACGGGCTCGACAGCGTCGCTGATCCCCTGGAGGACAGGGATCAGCGTTTGCATCGACGCGGCCAGCAGGTCCGCGCCGTCCTTGCTGGCGAAGAACTTGTTGAACTCGTCGACGATGCCGACCATGGCGTCGCCGGCTTGATCGAAGAACGGCTTGACCGCGTCGGAGTTGAGCTGCTTCTTGATCGTGTCATTGAGGCCGGAGAGGGAGTCCTTCAGCCGGTCGACGTTCTCCCGGAAGACCAGGAAGCCCGCACCCGCAATGGCCATCACGCCGGGGATGCCTGCCAGGAGGCCGGTCAGCGGGGCGAGGATCGCCACCAGGGCGACGATGGCGACACCCAGCACTGCGGACTGGCGGCCGACGATGCCGCCGATGGAGGCGAAGGCGCCACTGACGCCGTTCAGGCTGTTGCGCAGGCTGCGCAGCCTGCGCAGGTCGCCGTTGCCGCCGTTGTTGCCGCGCCTGCCGCCCCCGCCGCCTCCACCTCCCCCGCCACCACGGGTGCCGCCGCAGGGGTTGCCGCCGATGCTGACGCAGCGGACCCGGACGGTCGCCGGGGGCATGTTCCGCGTGATCGCGAGAACCTGCGCCCGGAAGCCGGTCGAGAGTGGGCGCAGCCGGATGGGCGCCGACATCTCGCGGGTGAGCGCGTTGACCCTGGTGCGGAAGCCTGTGGCCGTGGGCCGCAGCCGGATGGGCGCCTCCATCTCGCGCGTGAGCGCGTTGACCTTCTGCCGGAAGCCGGTGGCGACCGGGTTCAGCCTGATCGGCGCTTCCATGCCGCGCGTGAGCGCGTTGACCTTGGTCTTGAAGCCGGTGGCGACCGGGTTCAGCCTGATCGGCGCTTCCATGCCGCGCGTGAGCGCGTTGACCTTGGTCTTGAAGCCGGTGGCGACCGGGTTCAGCCTGATCGGCGCTTCCATGCCGCGCGTGAGCACGTTGACCTTGGTCTTGAAGCCCGCCGAGAGGGGGTTGAGGCGGATGTTGGCCTCGAAGCCCTTGGTGACGGCGTTGACCTTCTGCCGGAACCCCGTAGACAGCGGGTTGAGGCGGATGTTCGCCGTCATCCCGCGCGTCATGTTGTTGACCGCGGTCCGGAAGCCGGTCATGTCGGGCTTGACGCGGACTTCCGCGTCGCCGACGGAGGCGATGGCGGTCTCCACTTCCTCCCGGAAGCGCGACGTGTCCGCGACGATGCGGACGTCCGCCTCGCCGATCGAACCCGCCGGAGTCGTCACGTGTGCCCCATTTCCCCGCTCTAGTGCATATCGGGGCTAATGGTAGATATCACCCTCTTTCATCTGTGGCTGGCTCACCCCGTGTCTCCGGCTCTGTCCGCCGACCCTGGACCCACTGACGGGCCTGAGCGGCGAACTGGTCCATGCTCAGGACGGGTTGGTCCGCCCACGGCAGGGCCTGCGGCTCCCCCTGGTCCTGGTCCTCGTTGTCCTCTGGCGCCTCCTTCGTGTCGCTGCTGGCCGGAGCCTCTTCGGCCGGCGTGGTCTGCTGGGTCTTGCCGATCCAGTGCGGGGCGTTGGTGTGGAAGGTCGACGCGTCCATGGCGGCGCCGTCCTCGTCCTCTTCGGGCAGGTGGATGACGTACTCGGGCGGTGCCTGGATCTCGACCTGGAGCTGCTGCCACTCCACGTCCTTCTCGCAGGAGGAGGCCAGCCACGTCATCAGCGCAGCCGTCAGCCGCCGCGGTGACACCCAGGGCGCGTCAGGATCGAAGCCGTGGCGGATGGACCACGCGTCGAAGGACATCCAGTTCAGCGCCCGTGTCCCGGCCAGCCGGGTCACCGACCACCACTCCATGCCGTAGATGTGGGGCGCCAGGCCATGCCAGATCCGCCACAGGGACCGGATGGTCAGCAGGTCCCGGGTGTCGTCGAACCGGCTCCACAGCCACTCGCGGCCGTCGCCGGTGACCGCTTCGGGGAACAGCAGGAGCCAGTTCCCCGAAGCGGCGACGTCATACGCCTCGGCCGCCGACAGGGCACGGATCTCCAGGTCGCGCCCGTCGATCCGGAAGGGAAGGGGCTTGATCACCGGCCCGTGCGCGCACCGGTCTGGCCCTTGGGCGTACGAGCGCCCTTGGTGCCGGTACGGCGGGTGGCGGAGCTTGCGGTCTTCTTCGCGGCCCGGCGCGTCTCGCGGTTGTGGCCGCCGGGCTGATCACCGGGCACCTCCATGCCCATGGCCCGGAAGTGCTCCTCGATGAGGGGCTGGAAGTGGTTGAGCACCCGGCCGAAGACGTACATCAGCTTCATCAGGCTGACTTCGTCGTCCTCCGGGTCGCGCATGCGCTCCAGGATTTCGCCCGCGTCGTCGTCGGTGAGGGAGGCTTTCAGGAATTCCACCATGGCCTCGGCGCCGCCGTCCGAGCCGTCCTGGAGCGGGGTGAACAGGTGCCACTTCTTGTCGGGCGGGCACGAGGCCGTGTAGAGGGTTCCTCCGATGCGGACCTTCACCGGCTCAGCCTGAACCGGGATGTAGCCGTCATCTGCGTCAATCACGAACTCTTCCGTCATAACGGACAAGCTACGTGGGGGTGATCACCGCGACGCCGCGGCGCTCCGAGACCGTCAGCAGTACGGCTGGGGCACCGGGCAACCGGCGGAATCGGTGGGCTGGCGCAGGTCGACCGTCAGGGCCATCACGCCACCGGCGCAAGCTCCCTGACGCGGCAGCGGCGACCACTGCGCCGCCTGCACCGGCAGCCCGCGCAGCGCCGGGCAGCAGCCGACGACCCACCGCATGACCTCCGCGTCCGCGAGCGCCACGAACGCATCCTGCTCGCGCGGCTCGCACGGCACCGGCCGCCCGTCCTTGGACGTGCCCTTCGCGCACCGCAGCACGCCGAAGTTGTAGGTGACCCGCCACAGACCGCCACCACCGCAGTTACCACCCCCCGCGGTGACCACCTGCTGACGGCCACCCTGGGGAATCCACTGCTGGGATGCGACGCGCACCCAGGCCATGCCCTGCCACGCCGGTTCCTTCTCGTCGACCTCCGCGGCCGGGGCCAGGCCCTCCATCTGCGGCAGGTGCTGCGCGAGATCCTTGGGATCGGCCTCCTTGCAGCACGGGGTCTTGCAGTCGCAGGCGCACCAGTCCGCGGTGGCGACCTCGCCCTCGTTGACCACGCAGCACCAGCACACCGGCCGGTCGCAGGCGTCCAGGCCGTTGCACAGGCAGTCCTTGAGCCCGACAGCGACCCTGGTGACCGGGTCGGGGCCGCACGGCGGCTGGGGCTCCCACTCGGGAACCTCCGGCTCGCAATACTCCACCAGCGCCACGCCGCGGATCGTCTCGGCGCGGCTCGCACGACGCTCACCAGCCATATGCGCCACCTCCATAGCCAGGGCGCCCCACCCGCCACGAGGGCGGGGCGGCGGGGAAGTCGGGAGAGAAGACGGCACTCGGCTGCTTGAGGCCGTGGGGGTTGACCAGGGCCACCCACTCGTCGACCTCGGGGATACCGGTCATCTCGCCGTCGCCGGGCGCCTGGAGCTGGTAGGTGATCCCCTCGCGGGTGACCTGGGTGGCGTTGAACGGCACCGGGCAGTCGGACGGGTCACCGCAGGACTCGGCGATCTTGCAGGCGAGCCGGGATGCCGCGAGCACGCCGCCGGGCGGCACGGGAAGGCCACGGTCGTAGAGCACGCTGAAGGTGCACGGCTCGCAGTCGGGCAGGTCCAGCCGCTGGCACTTGGGCCAGCACGGCTGGCAGGCGCAGCCCGAAGAGCCGCCGCAGTCGTCGCAGCCGCACCCGTTGGACATCCCGCGGCGCACCAGGCGGTTCGGAGGCAGCAGGGTGTAGGTGGAGGGGTCGACGATGACGCCGTTCCAGCGGACCTCGACCACGCACGCCACCGGGCCGGGGAGCAGGATCTCGCACAGCTCGATGCACGAGCAGTCCCCGCCGCGGCACGAGCCGCAGGACATGTTGATCCAGTTCCCGCCGCCCAGGTTCGCCGGCATGGGGCCGCCGCCGCCCGGGAAGCCGCTGAGCCAGGAGTTGCCCCACCGGCCGGACATGCCGCCCGGCGGGCCCTCCAGTCCCCAGGTGCCGGAGGAGGCGCGGTTCCAGCCCTCGCAGCCGCGGCGGCAGGGCCTCACCAGCTCGCGGCAGATGCCGAACCGGCCGCCGGTCGCCCGCCACAGCCGCTCAGAGGCGATGGACAGGGCGATCCAGTGCCGCGGCTCGAAGTCCTCCGGCTCGCAGGGGAAAAACGGGCAGCACGTCGTGTCGATCGGCCAGGGGGCGCACGGGCCCCCTTCAGGCTCCCAGTTGCGCGGCCACTGGCACGTCAGCGTTGAACCACGGCTCATCGACCACGCACCCCGCGTTCTCCCGCAGTCGTCCAGAGCGCGCAGGGGCCGCCCTCCGGCTCCCAGCCGGAGGGCCATGAGCACGAGAGCTGCCCCGCGCCCCGCATCGGCTATCCGCCGATGGTGAAGGCGTAGCCGTCGCCGATCTCGCAGCAGGAGGACGGGTAGCCGGAGCCGCCCTCGTCCTGGCAGCCGCGGGCGACGTAGGTGCCGGGCGCGAGCGGGCCGACCGGAGCGGTGTTGGCCGCGCCGGAGCCGGTCACCGGCGCCGACTTCGCCACCGGCGTGCCGTTCTGGTCGTAGACGACCACCACGGCGCGGGTGGACTCGAAGGAGAGCGTGGCCACGACCTGGTTGTTCTGCTCGCCGACAATCTGAATGGCGGTCACCAGCGGGCGTACGCACCCGGCCAGCACCGAGCGGGACGCCCCGTAGGAGGTGCCGCCGCAGGGGACCGAGACGCCGACCGTACGCGGGGCTCCGCCGTCGGTCGGGGTGACGGTGATCTGGTAGTTGGCGGTCTGGCCCGGAGCGGGCTCGGGAAACTGGTGGTCCTTGGACCCCTTGTCCCCGGTCCACTCCTCCTCCGGACTGCCGTCGCCCCAGTTGATCTTTACAGTGCGAGGCATGGCGAAACCCTCCCGCAGGTCGTGTCAAGGTTGAGGGTGACCGTCCGGCCGGTCGGGTCCCCGTAGAAGTTGCAGGCAGCAGTGGTGTTCAGGCAGCCCGACGCGCAGGTGGTGTCAAGTGCCAGGCTGATGGTGCGGCCCGAGGGGTCGGCGTAGGTGTCGCAGCTCGGGGTGATCTGGAGGCAGTCCGTGGGCGCGGCCGGGCACGGCGGCGGCCGGAGTGTTCCGGCGCACTGCTTGTTCTCGGCCTCGGAGCAGACGACGATGACCGGGCGCCTGCTGCGGAAGTTCTCGCCGTAGGTGAACTGGATGTCCTCGCCCGGCGTCACGTTGACCTGGCGGCCCTCCGGCGTGCCGGTGCCCCAGTCGATGCTGACGGTGCCCTTGTCCCAGTTGTCGACGCAGATGGCTGCGGTGCAGTTGTCGCGCCACTCCACGAAGCGGATGAGGGGGCGCAGGCCGCCGCCGGCGATGAAGGGTTCCTTCGCGCACCAGGTGTCGATGTCGTTGCGGCAGACCTTGACCTGGAAGGTGCCGTCGGTCTCGAACTCGTGGCGCAGCCGCACCCGGCAGTCGTCCTCGGTGGCGATCCACTGGACGCGGTCCGGTCCGGCGGAGTCTCCCCAGTCGACGGAGATGCCGTACCGGCCGATCTGGGACTCGCCAGGGCAGGCGCACCGGGTGGTGTCGGAGTCGGGGGCGCCGCACCACGCCTGCGGCGGGAGCTGGACTTCCACGATCGCTGTGCGGCCGGTGGTGTCGGTGGGGTCCTGGTAGACCGTCAGCGACGGCTCGTCTTCCGGCAGCGGGATCGTGATGGTCTTCTGGGTCTGGATCTGCGGCCACTGCGCGTCGCGGACGGTGATCGTCACCTCGCGGGACTGGCCGGGGAAGCAGCCCTGGTAGGTGTGCGTGCCGGTGCCGTACGAGCGAATCTTGGAAATCGTGGCGTCGCCCCAGTCGACCTCCACAGCGCCAAAGCCGTGGTTGTCGGGGCGCAGCTCGACCGTGCAGCGGTCCCGGCCCGGGACGCCCTGGATGTAAAGCTCCGCGGGCTCGGGGATTCCGCCGTCGACCGGCTGCTTGCCGCACTCGGCCTCCGGCGGCGGGAAGGTCGTCAGGAACTGCACGAAGTCGTCGTCGTCCGCGATCGGGCAGGGCAGCGGGGAGGGGCGGCCCTCGTCCATCAGCACGTTGTAGGGGCCGCGGCCCCAGTTGCTTCCGCGCTTCGTGGTGCCCGTGAAGCTGAACGTGATCGGGCCGTTCTGGACGGTGAATTCCCCGATCGACACGTTGGTGATGCAGGGGAAGAGCAGGTAGCCGTGCTGGGCTGCGCCACCGGCGCGGCAGGCGGCCGAGGCGCCGGAGAAGACGTTCATCCACAGCTCCAGCGCGAAGCCGGAGTCACAGTTGGCCTTGCCCTTGGCGGTGAAGCCGATGATGGTGCCGGCGGAGTCGCGGATCGCGCACCAGGTGGGCTTCATGATCAGGACCAGCTCGGGGTCCAGGGCGCAGAGCGTCAGGTTGAGGGTATACGCCTGGGGAGGGTTGCACTGGACGGTCTGCATACAGACCTGTCCGTTGGCCTTGGTGACGCTGTCGCCGTCACCGCCGCCTCCGCCACCACCGCCTCCCCCGCCGTTGTCGCCCTCGCCGGGGCTGACCTGCACCGACACGAAGGCGTCCGTGACTACTTGCCCCGAGTTTCCCGGGTTCTCCGGGTCCTCGTAGACGGGCGCGCAGCAGCCGTCGACTTTCGTGGCGCGCAGCACGGCGGCGCCGCTGTAGCTAGGGCAGATCACCGAGGCCATGGCCACCGACTCCGTTCACGACAAGTCTGATACGTCCCTACTGGACGTATTCTGTCCTTTTTCTTCGTTTTCGTCTGCTTGGTCGGGTTCAGTGTCGGTGCAAGCACCGCTCCTACGGTCCGGGCTCCGGCTGGCCCGGCTCGTCCTCGCCCTCGTCCTCATCCGGCTCCGGGGCCTGGCACCAGTCGTTCGGGCAGGCCGTGTAGAGGAGCGCACAGTCCGTGGTGAGCGCGTACGCCCGCTCCGCGATGGCCGCGTAGTTGTTCGTCAGCCGGTCGAAGCCGTCGTAGACGTTGACCGGGCCGCGCCGCACCGTCACCGGCCCCGTCCCGTACATCACGATCTGATCGGGCGTCACGCCCTGGTCGACCGGCCCCAACGTCGCGTCGTAGCCGGTGCCGAAGACCACGGGCGTGCCCAGCGGGGTGTACCAGCCGGACAGGTCCGTCCAGATCGACCCGAGCGAGGCCAGCCGCATCGCGACCACGGACGGGACGTGCAACACCCCCATCCCCCCGAGGGTCTGGGTCAGCGCCGTCTCCAGCCGCGACAGGCACACCTCCAGCCGGGCCGCGGGCCACGGCATCCGCCGGAAGCTCCCCGAGCACTCGCCGCCGACCGGGATGGGGTGGCTCTCCCGCATGGAGCGCCACAGCCACTCCTCCACCGCCCGCTGCTCGCCGGTCTCCATCCGGCGCCGCGCCATCGGCTCCGCGTCCTTGGTGAAGTCCGCCCCCGGCATGCACGCCGCCGAGGTGTAGATCCAGAACGGGTCGCCGCACACGTAGCCCGGCGGCCCGTCCAGTACCTTGCGGCGCTCGTTCAGCCACGCCTCGGGGTCGGGCGACAGGTCGAAGGTGACGGCCGCGCCGGTCAGGTCCGGACGGAAGTCGACGTACTTCTCCGCGCCCAGGCCCGCTTCGCGGATCAGGATGCGGCTGACGCAGTCCTTCGGGATCGCGGCCACCCAGTTGCCGGCGCCGTCTGCTTCCTCCTCGGCCGCGCCCTTCGGCCCGAGGATCGGGATGGTGACCAGGTGGCCGCCGTCGGCCTGCACCTGGATGCGGGTCGACGGCGGAAGCGCCCAGCACGGATCGGCCGACGCCACGGCGAACAGGGTGCGGTAGTCCCTGTGCTCCTCTGGCGGCGAGCACTCCAGCCGCGGCGTGCCGTCGTCGGGCGCCGCGGCGCCGACGAACAGCTCTACGCGGATGGTGACCGGCTGGACCGGCAGCGGCGGCGCGATGCACGGCCGCGGCCAGGAGTACACGTTGGCGTCGCATCCCTGTGACCGGTACTGAAGGCCCCACTCCCAGGTGCCGTCCTCGACCGTCTCGACCTCGGCCACGGAGAACAGGCCGAACCGCGCGGGACGAATCCGCGGTCCGGTGACCTCCACGCGAGGACCGGGACAGGTCGACACCATCGGCTGCTCAGGCTTCCTTCCGGATGATCATGGCGAAGCGGGGTGCAGCCTCGGCTCGTGCTCGGGGACACGAACCGAAGAGCTGCACCCCGCCTCCAGGCATCCGCGTGGGACCCGGTGCGGGCCCGGGAAGGCGGCGGAGGAACCCGTACGCCACCGCCTCCCCGGACCCCGTTCGGGTCCGTCCACGGCTGCCGCCTAGGGGCGGGCCGTGGACGGACTACTTCCGGCCGCCACGGACCCCCGCGCCGCCGGACGGGGGCGGCGTGGTGCCGCCGCCGGGCGACGGAGCGGGAGGCGTCGGGGTGCCTCCCGTGTCGCACGGACGGAAACCCAGCTCGGCCTTCTGCTTGTCCGCGAACGCCTTCTCGGCGTTCGTGAACGCCTGGTTGCAGTCGTTGCAGTCGGACGCGCCGTAGCCCGGGGTGCACCCGCTCGGCTTGCAGCCGGTGACGACCGGGCCACCGGACAGACCGTTCGGGCAGAGCGGGATGTCCAGGAGGTACGGGTCGTAGCAGCGCTTGCAGACCTGAGTGCCCTCCTCCGTGAAGAGGCTGGTGTACTTGTTCTCCATCAGCGACGCGTGGTCGTAGATGCCCTCAAGCGTGATCACGTCCTGCTGGAGCTTGAAGACGCTGCCCGCCGGGTACAGCAGGATCTTCACGTGCGTCGGCCAGTGCGTGGGCGGCAGGCCACCGAAGAGCGGGCCCGCGTTGGAGCCGCCGAAGGTGTCGCAGCCGAGCTGGAGCGGACGCAGGCACTTGAACTTCGCGTCGCAGCAGTCGCCGCCCTCGTACACGCCAGCGGCGCAGCAGGAGGAGGCGGGCAGCACGCGGCCCTCGTTGGCCGACCGGCGCGGCTTGCTGCCGCACGGGTTGTCCGGGTCCGGCTCGGTGCACTCGCAGCAGTCGTACACGCCCGGGGAGTGCGGGTACTTGGCCTTGCCCTGGGCGGCCTCGGCGTCGCCGCAGTCACCCGGGTTCGGCTGGAACGCCGCGGCGAAAGCGTCCTGCCAGTCGTAGACGAACTGAACGCGCACGCCGCGGGACTGGAGGAACTGGATGAGCTGCTGGTCCGTCACGTTCCAGCGGTTCAGGTTCCAGCCGGACTTCTTGGACAGGTCCGCGCGCAGGATCGGCAGCAGCCAGTACGGCATGACCGCTTCGAGCGTCGCGGCACGCGGCAGCCGGTACCGGTAGCGCTGGTACTCGACCATCATCTCCAGGATGCTCAGCACCGATTCGACCGCGCCGGGGCCGTGCAGACCCGCGACGTCGATGCCCGTGGCCGGAAGGTTGACCTGGGGCATGCTGATCTGCGTCGCCAGGGACTCGATCTTCGCGATCGTCCAGGCGTTCATCCGGCGGCGGTGGGCCTTCAGGACGCGGGCAGTGAAGTCCGAGGTCCACTCCGGCCATCCGCGCTCCATCAGGATGGAGTTGCGGATGCAGATGCCGTCCAGCTCAAGCAGACACTCGGTCCACTCCGGGCACGGGATCTCGATGCAGCACTTCTTCTGCCCGTCAGGGCCCTCTTCGCAGTCCGACCAGTGGAGCTGGTCCTTGCCGAAGTGGAAGCCGACGCCGCCGTACAGGGGGCTGAAGTCGAACGCCTGCGGGAAGCGGATGCCCGACCGGCGCGTGGTGACCGTGGGCAGGTCAAGGAAGCCGTCGTTGCCGGAGTCGTCGGGGCACAGGTCCCACAGGGTGTCCGGCGGGGCGCACCAGGCGCCGGCGGCGACCAGGTTGCCGCCCGGGAGGCTGAACTCGTCGGCAGCGGCCTTGATGGCGCCGTCAATGTCCATCTCCTGCGAGATGGAATACTTCGCCGCCACGTGGCGGGTGATGGTCGCGATGCCCGCGCGGCCCGAGGTCGCGGAGCGGACCATGGACTGCATGCGAGTGTTGACCACCGTGGCCAGGTGCGAGAGGTCGCCGATCTTCTGGCGAGCACTGATGCCCGGGACGTCGGCGCTGGTGACCGTGTAGCGCACCGAGCGGTCGTCGCCGGTGGCCATACGGCCGCTTCCGCGACCGGCCGGGACGGCGGACTTCGAGCGCAGGAAGTTCAGCGGCA
This sequence comes from Streptomyces violaceusniger Tu 4113, assembly GCF_000147815.2. Classification (NCBI taxonomy): domain Bacteria; kingdom Bacillati; phylum Actinomycetota; class Actinomycetes; order Kitasatosporales; family Streptomycetaceae; genus Streptomyces; species Streptomyces violaceusniger. The sequence continues at coordinate 33,099 of NC_015952.1, forward strand.
GACGACGCTCCTGCTGGGTTGCGAGCGCGCGCGAGGTGGAGACGGAGGCCGTCTTCTTCGCGGGCTTCTTCTTGCCGCTGCTGGACGAGGTGTCGGAACCGCCGTCGTCGGCGGTCTCCTCGCCCTGGTCCTCGTCGGCGTCGTCATCGGAGGAGCTGTCGTCGGCGAAGGTGTTTTCCCCCTCGTCGGCGCCGTCCTCGGTCACCACGCGTCCGGCGAGCGAGGCGAGGCGGCGGTGCGCCTCCTCGGCGCGCTGCTGCGTGCCGACGTTGTACTCGCGCAGGTGCTCCACCACGTCCACGAGGAATTCGAGGGCGGTGAGCTGGTCGTCGTTGGGGGTGCTGTCTTCGGCCTCTTCGCGCAGCTCCCGGAAGCGGTCGACAGCCGCGGCCTCCAGGCCCGGCATGTCGGCGCCATTCTCGGCAGCCGCGCGTACGGCGTCGCGGATTGCCTCAACACGCTCGTCGTCAGTGGTGGTGGCGAGCACATTGAGGATGTCGTCAAGTTCCACCTGAGTGTCCTTTGATCGCATCGTCTTCGGGTGCTCCCGGCGCAATCACCAGTCAGAGCGAGCAGTGCGGAGGACCGGGCCCCCGGCGCAGACACCAGTCAGGCAGAAACGGTCAGAAAACTACATCTCACATTAAAAGGGACGGATGGTGCGGCGCGCCGCACAGCGCGGAACGAACTGCACCTCAAACGCACCCTGGACGCTGGCGTGCGGGCACGAAAAAGGCCGCCTTCCCGCTTGAGTGTGGATGGGTCACGCCCTGGGGGGGGAGTAGGGCGTTCTCCGCGGGAAGGCGGCACAACCAGGCCCAGGCAGACCGTGGGAGGGGCCTGGGCCGTTCGGACCGAGGGTCCGGTGATCAGTACCCTAGCCCTGTTGCCACCGAGTACCGCGCAACGTTCACTCTTCAGCGTGTAGTTTGCTCCCAGTAGCCTCCGTGCTGGGCCACAGAACGGTCCGCATCGTCCTTGATGTAGAAGTCGACGCGGGAGCCGTCGGGCCGGTAGTGCCGGAAGACGACCGTCTTTCCGGCCGGGGTCGTCGTCCGCCGCCCGCCGCAGGTCGAGCAGCCGAAAGCGCTCATGGCATTCTCCTGTTCTCTTTCAGTCCCCGCGGGAGTCCCGGCCGTTTCGCCGGTCGGTCACGCGCAGGTGTGTGGGGGGTGCCGCCAGGGGGTGCGGCGCCTGGGGAACGATGCCGCCGGCGAGCTGCATCAGCCGCTGATCGCGCAGGCGCGCGGCGTCCTGGTCGGGCTTGCGCTCGCTGACCTCGGGGACGTGCCACATGCGCTTGGCCGCGTCCTTGCGCAAGGCGAAGGTGACCTCTCCGGCCGGGGTGTCGATCACGACGCGCGTGTGGGTGCCGCCCTCGATGGGTGTCAGCGAGGACGGCCACATGCTGGCGAGCACGCCGAGGACCAGGGCCAAGTCCTCCTCGGTGCGGTCCAGGGCCTCGCGCAGCGCGTGGAACTCGGCGACCGTCGGCCGGTAGGTGCCGTCACCGGCCGACTTCTTGTTAGCGGCTATGACGCCACCCCCGCATCCGCCAGGGCTTCGGCGTCCTCGGTGCTCTTGGCCCGGGTCTCGGCGCGCTTGGCCTCCCAGTGCGCGACGTCGGCGCAGCCCTGGGCTCGGGTCTTGGGGGTGACGCGCTGGGTCTTGGGCCAGTTCAGGCCGTCGGCCGGGTTGCCGTTCGCGCCGCCGCGGCACCACTTCTTGACCACGTTGACCGCGGTGGCGATGGCGTGGGACTCGGTCATCCCCTTGGCCATCAGGTGGTCTGCCACGCGGCGGATGAAGGTCGGCAGATGACCGGTGGTGGTCTTCTCGATCCAGTTCTGGCCGTTGCCCCGGCGGAACTCCTCGGCCTGGAGGACGGAGGCGTACGACGCCGCCTCCTCCTCATCGGGCGTGCAGGAGTCGAGGATGCCGGGGTCCTGAAGGGCCTCGATGAGGAACGAGGCCAGCTCCTCGTGATACGGGCCGTCAGGATCGCCCTCCTGGTTGTCGCCGCCGTCGGCCGCCGCCAACGTGGCTGCGGCTGCGGACTCGCCGACCCGGGTGTACGCGTCTCCGATCTCGGCCATGCGCTTGGTCATGGACGCGATGCGCGAGCGGGTGATGCGGTTGGCCGCGAGCTGGACGCGCGCGGTACGTTCGGCGGCGAAGACCCGCTCGGCCCGCTCCTCACGCTTCTCGGCATCCTGGCCGACCGCGCCGCATCCGACCGCGGCGAACGGGGCGCCCTGGGCGCCGGCGCGGGCCCGGGTCTGGGGGAAGCCGGGCACGTTGACGGCGAGCGCGGCCACCAGCTCCATGCCGCCGCGCACCGCGCGCCAGTCGCCTGACAGGGCGGAGAGCTGGATGCGCAGGCGCTCTTCTTCGGTCAGGTGCGGCAGGAGAGAGCCCGCACACCAGATGCCGAACTCGTCCTCGCCGACGGCGACGACGGCCGCCATGGTGCCGGTGTTGTCGTAGTGGGCGGTCGCCGCGGCCGGGAGCGCTTCGAGGCTGGCGTGGCCGGTGTCCATGGTGATCAGGCCGACTTCGCGGATGCCGCCGCCCTTGGTCTCCAGCAGGCGCGTGGAGTAGTAGGCGTAGCCGGTCTGGGAGGGCGGAGCCATGATGCACCGCTTCTCCACCCCGATGTGGCAGACGTTCCACTGGGCGAGGTGGCCGAAGACCCGGTCTCCGGCGATGGTCCACGGGGTGCCCTCGGAGAACGGCGGCCGGTCGAACCAGGGCGCCGGGGGCTTCCAGTTGTCAGGGGCGAACTGGCCGACGGCCAGGGGCGTGGTCGACGAGCGGACCAGGGTGGCCGCGGTCTTGGCGGTGCCGGTCCACGGCGGCTTGATCTCGGGGTCGTTGAACGCCTTCGCGGCGCGGCTGTAGAGGGTCCCGATCTTGGACTTCAGGCCCGCGGTGGGAACGCTGGTGCCGCCCCGGCCGCCCTGGAGTACGGACGCCGCGGCGACGACTCCGGCGAAGACCGCCTTCAGCTCGCCGTCGATCACGTCGGCGAAGGGGAACTTGTAGGACGTGACGAGGGTGGCGTCGGCCTTCTCGTCTCGGTACAGGAAGCCCTGGGCGAGCTTGGAGAGGTCCAGCGTGCCGTCTTCCCGCTTGGCGCGGTCGATCATCCGCTTCTTCGCGCCGGCGCCGTCCCAGGACCGGCCGCGGTCGGCGAAGGGCAGGCCCGTGTTGCCGATCGCCGCCGCGGTGATGGCGGAGGTATCGGTCAGCGGCTCGCCCTCGACCTCGGCCGTGGAGGTGTAGGAGGACAGGAACGCCTCGGGGAAGGCGGGCTGGCTGACGAGGGTGGCGCCCATCAGCCGCCAGTCGCTGAAGACGATCCCCTGGTGCGAGGGCAGCTCTTCGGGATCGTCGCTGGCCGCGTACTGGTCGCAGCCGACCAGGGAGCGATTGTCGCCGATGCAGCCGATCTCGTGGGAGTCGTCGTCCAGGTCGACGGAGACGAACCTCAGCCAGTTCTGGTGGACCTTGCGGGCGACGTCGGCCGCCCGCTCGTCCTCCATGTCGAACCGGCCCTCGCCCATCAGCAGATCGCCCTCGATCCACGCGTGGTCGATCACGCCGACCGGCACACCGCCCTCGTGACCGGGGGCAAGGGCGTCCTGGTACAGCAGGGGCAGGGGCAGGGGCCGGGTGCGCGGTACGCCGTCGCCCGGACGGGCGAGCAGTCGCCGGTCACGGGAGGAGGCGAAGACGCCGAGCGGGGCGAGGACGCCCCTCCACGTGCCGGGGACGGGGGCCTCGTCAGCGCCCTCCGTCGTCGAATTGGGTGCGGTATCAGTGGTTACAGTCATCATCGCCTCACGAAGTGACGGTTTGTGGCGACTTTAACCTTTGATCACAGTAGAGCCCTTCGACCCATCCGGTACTGATGTGTCCGTTTCACTCGGTGTCGCGGACAGGTCAGCCCACTCCGGGCATCCGCGCTCCGCCATCACGGCCCGCAGCAGCACCGGATCGTGCGGACGCCCCTCGCTGATCAGCGCCCGCACGTAGACGTCCACCAACTCGTGCGTGCACGGGCACTCAGGCAGCACCAGGTGCAGATCCCGGTACGCACCGGCGAGCATCAGGTCTGTCTGCTCGGGGTTCGGCTCCAGGTGCACATGGATCTCGTGCTGCGGGACCTCCCGGTACTGCGCCCGCACCGGCCGCGGCTGACGGGACAGCAGCCAGCCGCCCGCCTTGTCCAGCGCCCGGACCGCCGCCAGCTCCACGGCCTTCTCCAGAGCCGCCGCTCCCGGCGCGCTCGGCCCGGCCGGAGCGCCCTTCTGCTTGGGCTGCGGCCGGTCCTTCGCACCCTCTTCCGCGGGGCGCCCGGACTTCTGCGGGGCCTTCTTGCCCCCGGCGCCCGACGTCGCACCACCGGCCGAGCTGGACTTGTTCTGCTGGCCCGGAGCCCCCTGCGGGCCCTGCTTGGGCGGGACCGGCGAGGACGAGGCGACCTGGTTGGCCGCGTACTCGCGCAGGTCCGGTGTGTCGATGCCCAGCAGCGGAAGCAGCAGCGGCGCAATGAGGCCCTGCGTGGCGACCACGGACTGAAGGACGTGCCGGTTGCGCTCCTCCTTGGTCGGCGCGTCCTCCTCGCCGAAGCCCAGCACGCTGCGCAGCGCGGCTTCCCCCAGCGCACCCTGCTGGTACGCCTGGAGGGCCTGTTGCGGGCGGTTGGCCTGCTGCACCAGGTCCGACACGTCGTACCAGAGCGCGTACTGCTCAACGTCCGCGACGCCCAGGGACTCCAGAGACGGCCGCAGGTACTGGTACGTCAGGGCATCGCAGATCAGCGCCAGCAACGGCTCAATGTGGATCTTGATGCTTGACTCTTCGAGCGCCCACACCGAGTTCCCGGTCCAGAAGACGGTGTCCTCATGCCGGGCCAGCCACGTCCGGTTGGGTGTGGTCGGGCACCAGATGGTCCCCGTGTAGTAGGTCTCGGTGACCTGGCCCTTCTGCGGGGTGAACCGGCCGCGGGCCTCCAGGGACAGCCCGGCGGCGCCGGTGTCGGTGTCGGTGATGATGTGGAAGTAGCCCAGCTCCGCGGACAGCAGTTCCTTGGAGGTCACCCACATCGGCACGCCGTGACGGGAGCGCACCGGCCAGCGGTGCGCATGCGTGGTCAGCGAGTGGTGGCCCTCGCCGTGGATCTCGACCATCGGCTCAGCCAGCACGTTCCAAGTGTTGATCTCCTCGCACGGGCCCCACTGCGGCAAGCCCGTCTGGTGATCGAGGGTCATCACCTCCTCGCCGCGCTTGAGCTGGTCGAACGTCTTCCAGCCGTCACGGGTGAGGATCTGCGTCGTCTCCGGCACGCACCAGTGGTTGATGTCCGCGATGCCCAGCAGGATCTCCGCGGGGATGTCCAGACCACTCGCGATGCGCTTGGTGGCCGCGTCGCGCAGGTCGGCCGCCGCGGCGTCCAGCGGGGTGGAGAAGGAGAAGTGCTTGATCCCGTTCCCGGCCTCCGCCGGGCCGCGGACCACGATCGGCACGACGGCTGAGGCGCTGCCGCGGTCCCTCAGCGGCGTCATCATCGCCTCGATGAGGGAGGCGGTGAAGGGATCGCTGTGGATGGGGTTGACGCCCTCGCCTGCGGCGGGCTGGGGGAACGTCAGCTCGTCGGGGAGGAAGAGCAGGCCCGCGCCGGCGAGACGCGACTCTGCGGAGGCGGAGATGTGCCCCGAGAGGTCCAGCAGCTCCTTGCACGCGCCGCGCAGGGAGATGACCGGCGAGTCCGGGTACCAGTTCCGGCGCGGGTGCGGGCGCCAGATCCGGATGAGGGCCGCGTTGTCGGTGTCGATCTCCACCGGGTCCGGCTCGTCGGGCGGGGTGATCTGCATGGTGCCCGCGGTGGAGTTCGCCACCTCCGCGGAGTTGACGACCTGCCAGATCCGCTCGTGGTCCTCGGGGTGGTCGTACCCGCAGATGTAGGTCTCGCCCACGAGGTTGATGTGCGTGGCCAGGCGGCGCAGCATCTCGCCCTGCCCGAGCTGGCCGCCGAACAGCTCGTAGTAGGGCTGGAGCACCTTGTCCATGCCCGGGTCGGAGTTCTCGATCGCCACCGGCGCGGCGGTGCCCTCGGGGTCGATGCGGCCGATGTAGAGCCGGGCCCGGGAGCAGGCGTTCGCGATCCAACCGATCCCGAAGCGCAGCTCGGGGACGGAGTCGTACAGCTCCCACGCGTCGATCTGCCAGTCCGCGGCCTGGGAGACCGGCCGTACGCGGTCGCGGGTGATCAGGGCCGCAGAGGCGATCGTGGCTGTGCCGATGGTCCGCGGGGGGTGGGGGTTGTCGTCGGGCAGCACGATCTGCCGGGTGTGGGTAACCGTGGACCGCCGGGTGACGCGAGGGAACATGGGCACTGCTCAGCTCACCTCGCGTCCAGGTGCTGAGCGGCGAGGCCGGTCAGCCAGGAGAGCGTGAGGAAGCCCGCCGACCACTGATAGGCGAGGGTGTCGCCGTACTCGATCGCGGCCGGGGTGACTCCGGCGGCCACCCAGATGGACATGCACCAGGGGCAGCCGATCAGCTCGTTGAGCCAGGGCCAGAAGCCCTTGGGCTCAGCGTCCTCGTCCGGCGGGGTCGCCTTCTTCGCAAGGCGGTCACGCAGGGGGAAGGTGATGCTGTCCCTGCCGATGAGGCGGGTGATGCGCGCGGTCGCGCCGAGGGCGGTGAGGGCAGTGATCGGGTCCACGGGGGCGAGGGTACTTAAAACCGGACATCGTGCCCGGTAGCACTCATACGTGGCGTAACTGAACTGTCGTCGCTAAGCGCCTCAGATGCGACCATTAGGGATGGGATGGATACAGCTCATCTCGCTCTTCTGCACCTGGACCTACGCCATCTGGCAACAGCCCCCCATCGGCTACACCAACCTTCCCTTCTACATCGGCATCCTCGGGACGATCATCGCCCTGTGGCTGGAGGAGGACACGACGCCATGGCCACACCACGACTCAACGCCGGCGCCATCAACCACCTGCTCAAGGGCCGCGGAGGGCTCGTCGACCGGCACTTCTCCCGGCACGCCGCCAACGTCGAACGCGCCTGCAAGGCCCTCGCACCGGCGGAGACCGGCCGCCTGAAGGCGTCCATCACCACCAAGCGCACGGTGGCCGGACCGCTGGTGATCTGGCACATCGGCTCCCCCCTCCGCTACGCCCCGTACCCCAACTGCGGCACCGGCGTCCACGTCGGCCGCGGGCCGATCGTCCCCAAGCGGGCCCCGAAGCTCGTGTTCTTCTGGCGGGGCCGCAAGTGGGTCGTCGACTCCGTCTCCGGCCAGCCGCCGCAGCGCTTCATGATCGAGGGCCTGCGCCGCGGACAGCCCTACCCCGTCACGCCGCTTCCCTGCTGACACGAAGAAGGGCCCCGTCTCCGCCGAGACGGGGCCCATGCGCGCATCGCGCCCTTGTGGGCAGCTACCCAGGCCATGCACATCTGGCGCCCCCGAATGCCCAGCGCTACCCGGGCCGGGCACGACAGCCCCCAACACCCCCCATTCTAGGATCATTCGTGCGAGACCGACCGCGCCCCTGCGGAGACCCGGCCTGCGGGGGCTGGTGCCGCTACGCCACGGTGGCCACGCTCTCGCGCTTTCTCGCCTTCGTGGCCATCGTTCTGCCCTTGAGCGAGCGGTTGCGGTAGCGGCATAGCTCCTTCCACTGCTGGCGCACCGACGCACCGCCCGGTTCGACCCAGCCGTACTGCTCGCCGAGGCGCACCACCTCGCCGATGTCGTAGCCCTCCAGATCGCCGATGAGCACGGCCGCCTGCGGCCCGTACCCGGCCGTCTTCATGCGCCCGATGATCTTGCGTTCGCGACCGAGAAGCCGGGCCGCCTCCGCAGCCGTCAGGTACCGCACGGGACGCTTGCGGTACCAGCGCGGCGGCTCCTCGTCGCGCCGCGGCCGACCCGCACGGTCGGCCCGCGCTGGGCGCCCGTGGACGTCGATACGCCCGGTCTCCTTCAGCCACCGCGTGGCCCTGCACGGCTTCCAGCCGGGCTGGAAGCCGATGTAGATGTCCGGCTGCGGGCACCAGGGCCCCGAAGAGAGCTTGTCGAACGTCGCCTTCTTGATGCCGGCGCGACGGTAGATGTCGAACCCGGCCTCATAGGAGACCGGAACGCTCATGCTGGTCTGGTTCATGGGTCCTCGCTTGTCGTGACCTCCAGCGGAGTTGCCACAAACAAGTACACATCGTACTTCGAACAGAGCAACGACGATCCTCTTCATGGTTGCTGCCGGCGCCCAAGAGGTGTGTCCTGTTAGTGGCATCCGTACTGGTCATACCGGTCTGGGGATTTCATGGGAAGCGGCACCGCCCGGCACACCATGGATCAGGCCAGGGGCCGGTGCTGGTGTCCGCTGCGCCACCGGCGCTCCGTCCGGCGCGGCGTGTCCGGGCCCCATGGCAGGGCCCCCGAGCACCGGAGGCACAACGCTATGGCAGATTCCCCGGATTGCCAGCAACAGTCACCATCGACCCCCGAGGCCCCCAAGGAGCCCACCCGGCTGGAGAGGCTGAAGCGTCTCCTGCCCTGGGGCCAGAGGAAGTCCAAGGTCAGCCCGCCTACCCAAGGCGCCCAGAAGGACGCCGGAGGAGAGACACCATGATCGTCATGGCAAAGGGCCGTGGTGGCAACGCCGCGAACCTCCGCAAGGGCAAGAAGTCCGGCAGCAAGAAGAAGAAGAGCACCAGCAAGGGCGGCCGTCCGTTCGCGGCGTCCGGCGGCGCCTTCTCCTACAGCCCGCGCGGCCGGTAGTAGATGGGCCTCCACGACATGTGGTCCCAGGGCTCCCGCCGAACCGGCGGGAGCCCTTCGGGGCGTGAACCCTCCTTCGCGCCGAAGCGGTGGCCGCTGAAGCCACGCGCGAAGGTGCCCGAGAAGGACCCGACCGACCCCCAGGACGAGGCCAACCCGGCGCTCGACAAGTCCGCCTCCGGCGGCGAGTCCTCCGGCTCGCACGGCACCGGCCGGGGCGAGGACGGGCGCGACAGCGGCTCCCCGTCCGAGCAGGACGTCACCGTGCGCCGCACCGAGCACCACTCCGACGACCACTCCGAGCCCCACGTCTCCGCCCGGCGGGACCTGGACGGCCGCCGCGGTGTACGAGGCATCCGCTCACGCCATCGGCGCGACCCGGGCAGTGACCGCGCGGAGATGGCCGCGGACGAGGAGCCCGATCCGGGGCCGACCGCATCCATCCACACCGCCACAGGGATCAGCATGGACAGCTTCCGACCCACCACCTTCGCCAGCGAGGACGGGCCGCAGCCGAACCTGCCCGGCACCCGTCCCCTTCGGTACGTCACCCCCTCCAAGCGCAGCCGGGCCGGGATCAGTACCGCGCGCTCCCGCCAGCTCCCCGGCTCCGCTCCGGTCACGAGCCCGCTCCCGTGCCCCGGCTGTCAGAGCGGATCGTCGTAGGAGCTCGGCCGGCGAACTTCGGCGTGGTGCGCCTCTATGACCGCTTTGACCGTCTTTCATCCGGTTCATGGCACCACGCCTTGGCTCCCTCTGCTCCGGATACGGCGGACTGGACATGGCCGTCCAGCACGTCTTCAACGCCCGAACCGTCTGGCACTGCGAAAACGCCGCCGCGCCCGCGGCTGTCCTCGCCCACCACTTCCCTGACGTGCCCAACCTGGGAAACCTGAAAGCCGTCGACTTCACCGGCGTCGAAGGCGTGGACATCCTCGCCGCAGGCTTCCCATGCCAGGACGTCTCGATCGCCGGTCCCCGTGACGGGATGCGCGAGGGCAACCGGTCCGGGCTGTGGCGAGACGTCGCGCGGGCCATCGAGATCCTGCAACCAACCTGGGTGGTGATCGAAAATGTCCGCGGCCTCCTCTCCCAACGGGCCCATGGCGTGCTGGAACCCTGCACGCGGTGTGTGGGACACGAAAGACCGCAAGACCGACTGCGGGCACTGGGCGCCGTACTCGGCGATCTGGCCCTGCTCGGGTTCGATGCGGAGTGGCTGTGCCTACGCGCATCGGACGCCGGCGCGCCGCACCGGCGCGACAGAACCTTCATCCTGGCCCGCCGCGCCTTTGCTGAAGACTCCGACCTCGAACATTGGCTCCAATGGCGGGACTCAGCACCCGGACAAGCGCAAGCGCGGCGGCCATGGCCCGACGCTGGCGGACGAGGTGGAGTGGGTGCTGCTGCCGACTCCGTCAGCCTCGAATCCGAACGAGGCCGAGCCCCTGGAGAGCTGGGAGGCGCGGCGTCAGCGGAATCTGGCGAAGAAGATCAACGGAAACGGTCAGGGACTTCCCCTGGGTGTGGCTGTCCGGATGCTGACGACCCCGGATGCGGGATCGTCTGGGGACGGTACGAGCAGGCGATCAGGCGCTGGGAAGAGCTGATCGGCCGACCGGCACCGTGCCCGATCGGCTGGGTGAAGACCGGCCGGAGGATCACGCCGGAGTTCGTGGAGTGGATGATGGGCCTCCCCCAGCACTGGGTGACCGGTGTCCCCGGCATCTCGCGGACCCGGCAGTTCACCGTGCTGGGCAACGGCGTCGTGCCGCAGCAGGCCGTGATGGCACTGACCATCCTGCGCGAGCGCTTCAGCAACGAGGAGCTGTGCGCGGAAGAGGCTGTGCAACTCCTGCTGGACCTGGACCCGGTCCGCTGACCTTAACGGGGGCCGCGAAAACTTCGCGGCCCCCGTTAGAAGCTGTACGAGAACCTGGGATTCGAAGGCGCCCCGGCGTCGCCCTGGGCGCTCATCGCCGCACGTCAGTGTGGTGATCAGCCCGGGTTCAGTACAGGCCGCGCTTGTCGTTCCACCGGCTGATCCACCAGGCGTAGACCACGTTGCCCATCCCGGCCGTGAAGATGGCCAGCCAGAAGTGCGCCCAGAAGGACTGGCGGCGCTTGCGCATCAGCGGCCCGTACCCGCCGACGGCCGCCGCGGCCGCCGAGGACGAGGCCGAGACCGACGGGGCCACGGTGTTGCTGATGACGATGTTCGGCGGCACGTAGCTGCTGGGCTGCTGCGGGATGTGCGGTCTGGGGGTGGTCATGGTCGTGCTCCTTCGTGAGCGTCTTCGGCAGACATGGTGATGCCCCGCTCTACGGTGGCAGAACGGGGGCATCAGGTAGGGCCTTCTCCAGGGTTCAGACGGGCTCGCCGATCGCGCGGCGGATCTTGAAGTGCGTGCTCAGCTCGGGCCAGTCCGCTCCCGGGGCGTCCGGGTAGCCGTAGTAGCGGCAGGCCGCGGACACGGAGGTGTCGGGGAGGTAGATCCGGGTGCCGCCGGTTGGCGCCGGTCGGCGCCTGCGAATCCAACGGACTATCGGGGTACGCATGGTGGGCCCTTTCTGGCCGGGATCACCGGCGGTCCGGATAGTGAGGGGGGAGTCTTCGGAAGAGAGTGGGCGGTTCGTCTTCGGCGCGCCCCGAACTGTCACGTACTGTACGGGACTGTGCGGCCTGCTCGTCAAGCCACGATACCGGGTAGACATCGGCCAGTTCGTTCAGGTACTCCTCCACCCCCGGGATGACCTGGGCCTCCGGAAGGGGCCCGTGAGGCAGATCACCCGCGCCGCGCGCCTTCGACGCCATCACCGATCCTCTCGCTGGCAGAAAGGGACACGGGGCCCATCCTTCGCGGGTGAAGCCCCGTGTCCCAGCACATCGCGTCGCGCGGCCCGTGCCGTCAGGCACGCGGGACGTCGCTCTTCTTCACGCCGGTCCTGTTGTCGCCGTTCACCTTCACCTGGCCGACCGTGACCCCGCGCGCCTCCAGGCCACGGCGGAAGTCCGGCTGCGTCGTCTCCGGCTCGACGAGCTTGGGCACCCCTTCCTTCTCCTTGGCCCGCTGAAGGAGGACGTCCAGGTGGATGCCGTTCTTCTTGCCGATCTGCTCCAGGACCCAGTCCCAGACGTACCGGTTGATGTCCTCCTGGGTCCACGCCCGCGGCTCCTCCTCGCCTTCCTCGGGCTCCGGATCGTCGTCGACCGGGTCCTTCTCCAGCGAGACCTTCTTCCCCTTCTGCTTCTCGTCCTTCGCCTTCATCAGCTCCGCGACGTCGCCGGGGCTGAGGTTGTACTTCTTGGCCAGCCGCTGAACCTGCGCCTGACTGCCCGCATTCGCCTTCTTCTTCCGCGCGAGCTTGCGCAACTTGGCGTCCATGCGGGCATCTTCGGCGACGAACCACGAGGCGATCACCCACGCGAGGATGCCGATGGGCAGGACGACTTCGCCGCCCGGCCGGAGCATCAGGAAGACGCCACCGGCCGGGGGGCCGACGACGACCAGGAGCCGAATGCCCATCTTCTTCCACGCGTCGTCGTCGGTGCGCGGATCGGGGTCAAACGCCCAGTCGAAGGCCAGACGGGGCAGGTACTTGGAGGAGACGATCATGTCTTCAACCGTCTCGATGACGAACTTGCGGAACTCCAGGACGCCGACGATCTCCCGCCACCCGTCCCGGAACCAGACCCACGCCCGCGCGAGCGCGCCGGGCTCACGCTCGCCGCCGGTCTCTCCTCCTTCGTCCTCCTCCGGGGCCTCCTCTTCCGCCGGCGCGGGCTCGTCCTCCGGCTCGTCGACCGGCCCGGCCGGATCGGGCACCGGCGCCGTCTTGAGCAGGAGGAGCCGCGGAGGCCCGGCGGGGACCTCCTCCCCGCCGGGAGCGGGGAGCGTCTTCTCAGGTTCGACGGTGCTCATCGTGGTTCCTCCTTCCTGTCCGTGTGGTGGGTCAGCCCGCGAACCGCTGGACCAGGTGGTCCACGAGGTCGCCGATGTTCTTGAAGAGGCTTCCGTCGGCCGCGGACCAGGTCACGTAGCCCATGAAGCCCCAGAAGATCCGGTGCATCGGCTTGAGCGGGAAGAGCCACAGGACCAGGGCGACGCAGACGCCGATGGCCGACGGAGTGGCCTCACCGAGTCCGAGATCGTTGATCATGTTCGTGAATTCCAGGGCCATGCCATTGAGGTCTTCCAGGAAGCCGCCCGCGTAGGCGAACGACCCGGCGATCATCAGGCCGAGGAGCACCAGAATCCACGGCTTCCCGTTGGCCTTGCCGGACGACACCAGGCCCTTGGTGAGCACCAGGAGCACCAGGGTCAGGCCGAAGGCGCCCAGGCGGCCGACGGCGCTGATGAATCCCCCGCTCCCCCCGGCGGCGAGAAGGGTCACAGCGTGCTCGTGGAGGAACAGGCTGGTTTCGGGAGACTGAATGCCCTTGTCGTGGACGAACATGGCAGCGGCAGCGATCGAGGTGCGCATGAGTAGGCCCTTTCACGGGTCTGAGTCTGAGCGGGGAGGGGGAGATTCAGGAGGTCGTGTAGAGGGCGGTCGTCAGACCGACGGTGCCCGTGAGAGTGCAGGTCGCCCAGTGGAAGACGTGGCCCGGAAGGTGCTGTGCGAACGCCTCGGTGCGCCGGTCGATGACGAACCAGAGCGCGCCGGTGGCGGCAAGGCCCACCATGTGCGGGGTCAGCGTGGTCGTGTCGATGCCCTTGGACTGGGCGTAGCCGACGGCGACGTATCCGAACGGGAAGGCGAAGTAGCCGCCGACGGCCGAGGCGATCACGCGGAACGGAACGTAGTGCGCGAAGATCGCGTTCCAGGTGTTCACGGTGAAGTCGACGAGCGGGCCGAGGACCGGAATCACGCTGAAGATGCGGCCGATGCCCGAGAAGAGCTGGCCGATCGAGCTGAAGACCGGCTGGAGGATTCCCTGCATCTTCCCCGTGAACGTCCACGCGCTGTACGCGCCGGCGGATGCGGCCAGCAGGCACACGGCAGTGCCCGGGTCCTGGTGCGCACGGACCAAGGCGTCGTGTGCCCACTGGTTGACGCCGAAGCCCCAGCCGATCACCACGCCGGTGGCGTACTTCGCGGCCAGCATGCGGCGGCGGGCGTACCGGTCGCCCTGGCGGAGGAGTGCGGCCCGCCGACGGACGCGGGCGACGATGCTGCGGTCGTCCTCCTGGCCCTCGGCGGCCGGGGCCGCAGGAGCGGGGGCGTCGGCCTTCCCGGCAGCGATCGTTTCCGGCCCTTCTCCTGCCGCCGTGTCGTCGTCCTCGGCATCGTCGCCGTCCGGATCGTCCTCGTCCTCGCCCTTCTTGAAGAGCTTGGCGGGCCTGCCTTCCGGGGCTTTCTCGGACGCCTTCTTGGTCGTGCCGGTGTCCGGTCCCGTGTCCGCCTTCGTGCCGCTCTCACCTGCGGTTTCCGGCTCGGGGGCGGTCTTCTTGACCGGCTTGGTGTCCGATTCGGTGTCCGCCGCGGCGGGCGGGGCGGTCGGAGCCGGAGGGACGCTCGGCTCGTCCGGCACGACGCTGTCGGCGGGCGGCTTCTCGTCGGGGTCGGGCAGGACCAGGAAAGGACCGTGCGGCCACCTGCCTGTACGCGGACGGATGTCATCCGTCATGATGTCTGCACTCCTTGCGTCATGGCTGGGAGAGAAAGCCCTCGGACGTACCGGCCAGGTGGACCGAGGGCTTTCGCATGTCTTGGGTGGGAGAGCCTATAAGGAACGGCTGTTCTAAATGCGCGAGTTGGGCGCGTACGAGCGTAGAGGTACCCGGGGTGTGTACTTCCGGGCACCTCTAAAAAGTATCACGGACTGTACGGTCCGCGTACTAGTTGCCGCCTACGACCTGGAACCGCTTCCCGCCGCGGCTGCGCTGGCGCTCCTGCTCCTCGTTCCATTCCTGGATGCACTTCTGACCCCAGCGCAGGCCCTTGCCGAACTGCTCGCCGAGCGCCTTGGGTTCCAGGGGATTGCCCGCGACCACCGAAGCGCCGTACGCGGCGCGGGCGTCGGCCCGATCCTTGCGGGAGCGCTGCCGGGGAGTCAGCTCGGCGCCGTCCTCGGGCTCCTTCTCCTCGTCGCCGCCTTCGTCGCCGGTCGGGCCGGGCTGCTCCTTTGGCTCTTCCTCCGGCTTCTCGCCGCCCTGGTCATGAGCTTCCCCGGCCGCGGGCCGCGGCTCGGGGACGCTTGCGCCGGCGGGGACGGTCTCCTTGACCGGCTCCGGCCGCGGGGCGGGAAGCGGGGTGTGCTCGGGGTGCGGGCGCGCGGCCTCGGCGGGAGGCACGGGAACCGGCTGCCGGTCGGGCTCCGGGTCGGGCTCCGGGTCGGGCTCCGGCTCCTCCGCCGCCGGGGCCTCCCCGGTGCCCTTGTCCTGCTGGTCGCCGGTCTTCTCGCTGCCCGGGAACTCCTCGCCCCCGCCCTTGCGGGGGTCGTCCAGGCCGGTATCTATCGACGCGAAGGCGATGCGCGGCGTACCGGCCGTCGCCTTGCGGTTCTTGCCCTTCAGCACCGCGGCCATCTCCTCCAGGGAGGGTTCCAGCGGCGGCAGACCGGCGAGCGGCGAGGACACCGTGTGCTTCGGGAGGGGGTAGAGCGGCTGGACCGGCGTGACGGCGCGCACCAGGCCCTGGCGGACCTGGTGGCGGGTCTGCATGGACAGGGCGTGCGCGTCGGGGGTCAGGATCTCGCTGGTGTCCCACGCCTCGGGCAGGTCCATGGTGGCAAGGTTGCGGGCCTGGCGCCGCTCGGCGAGACGGCGGGTCAGCATCTGGCGGCGCTTGGGGTCGCCGCCGCAGCCGCGCGAGGCGTGCTGGGACGCCTTGCTGTGCAGGCGGGCGATGGTGCGCTTCTTGAAGTAGCCCTTCTTCCCGTCATCCTCTTCCAGGATGGCGAGGACGGCGTACAGCTCGACCGCCAGGCCGAGGTGACGGTCCGCGATGATCTCCTCGGCGGTGCGGTTGCGCTGGGCCAGGCCCATGTAGGCGAAGATCCGGGTGCGCAGTTCGCGGGCGATCTGGGCAGTCATGGAGTTGTTCTGCGCGTCGGGCCGCTTGTGCTTCAGCTCGATGCCCAGCATCAGGTGCCACATGAACATCGCCATGATGGGGCCGAAGAACGCGCGGACGACGCCGATCCAGAAGCCGTTGGAGACCTCGAAGGCGGGGATGACCTGGACGCCGACGACGACCTTGACGAGCGTGCCGGGGATGCCGGGGGTCGCCTCGGGGCCGTTGAGGTTCTGACGGGCCATGAAGACCAGGGCCAGCACGCCGAGTTCGGCGACGCCGAACAGGATGCCGCGCTCCCACTTGTCGGCCATGCCCATCTTCCCGGCGAAGCGCCAGGAGGAGTCGGCGGAGAAGAGCGTGAAGCCGAGGGCGGCGCCGAAGCCTAGCGCGACGGCGACGGAGACCTTGCCGTGCAGGAAGGCGACCGCCTTCCTGCTGCCCAGGAAGGCGTAATAGCACAGGATGGCGGTGGTGGCGACGCCGAGTGCTGCAACGGTCGCCACCGTCGGGTCGGGGGGTGACTCGGGAAGGTGGTCGAGCGGGTTCATGCGGGTCGGGTCCTATTCGGTGGCGCCGAGTAGCCCGCCGGGTGGAGTCATCCTCCCGGGTTGGTGACGGCTACGGGGCAAAGAGCGAGCAGCGGGCAGGTAGCACAGATGGCCGCCGCATTCATCCGGTCCTCTGGGTCGGGCCGGAGGGACACAGTGAGGCGGCCGTAGAGATCGGCGTGAGCGATGCAGGCGGCGGTACCCCGATCGGTGGGGAGCGTCCGCGCGGCGTGGAGCATCTGGAGCTTGCGGACGGTCTCTGCCGATACCTTGGGTGGCCGCTGCGCCATGTGATGCTCCGTGTTCTCATGGGCAGTATCACACACTGTCCGGGACTGGCACGTCAACCGCATAGTGCGTAATACTGGCCCTATGAAGACTGTCCTGATCAGCCAAGCCCGGAGAGAATTGGGCAAACTCCTCAGAGAGGCCCAAGAGGACAAAGAGGTCCCATTCACTGTGACCTTGCGACACTCCCCCGCATGCGTCGGCGCGCCGCGTGAGTGGTTCAAGCGCGCCTGTCGCGGCCTCAACCCCGCCCCGACGATTAGGTCGGTAACCCTCGCCTTCCCAGAACAACCTGTCCACGACGCGCAACGCGGGCAACTTGCTCACATGGTGCAAGCGGTCGTCGAAGAAGGCGCGTTCTTCGAATTGAAGCGGGTGTGGGGCATGGCGTGCGTGCTCGTGCCGATCCCCTGGTACAACGAGCGGGTGAAGGCGATCGGCCCTCCCGCCGGCGAGACACCGGAAGAGGAGCAGGAGGCCGGTACCTGAAGGGGGCCGCAACCACTGGTTGCGGCCCCCTTCAGGTGTACGGCCCGTTCAGCGGCGCGGCCGGTGCCGGTTCCAGGAGTGCGAGGGGATGGGCGCTACGCCCTGGTCCGCCGGGTGCTCGCTGAACAGGCAGTCACAGTTCTGGCAGTGGTACCGGTGCCCCACGCCGCTCACCTGGCCGCGACAGTCAGGGCAGATGCTGCTGGTCATCTGCGGCGGGTGCGTCTCACCGGCGCCGCTCGGCGGCGCGGCCGTGACCATCACCGCAGAACGGCCAGCGCGATTCCTGCGAACAGGAAGACCGCGGCGACGGCTACGTCACGCACTTCCAGGGACGTCGGCCTCCATCGTTCGCGCGGGCCACGGGGGGAGAACCAGTGGATGCCGTACGGGCGCGACGGCTTGGCGCCCGTGGACTGCTCGTCCATGCTGAGGGGGTCCTTTACTCAGATAGCTGCTGGCTGCTGCGTACTCGTGGACTCTCTCGGCGCCCCTGCGAAGCTCCTGCGAAGGGTGCCGTCTACATGCACGATACCCCTCGAACCGGTATTGGTAACACCGGTATTGCGTGAATCCACTCTGTGTGCAAGCATTCGATTCATGCGAACCCACCAGCAGCGCAACGGGACCCTCACCGACGAGGAGCGCCACGACCCGGCAATCGTCGAAGTCGTGCACGTCGTGCGGGATGTCGACCTGCTTGAGACCATGTACCCGCTGGCCTACGCCCTGCGGGATGCCCTGTTCACCACCCTCGTCGAAAAGGTCGGCGTCCGCGGCCCCGGTCGTGGCCTGTCGGTCCGGCTCCGCAACGAGCTGAACCTGACCGAGTCCGCCACCAAGGCCATGAAGCTCAAGGCCCGTCGGCGCCGGACCCGCGGTGAAGAGGTCGACGAACGCCAGGCCAAGGCCGTTCTTGCGGCCATTCGCGCCGCCGCCGTCGCCTACCGCGAGGTAATGAACGAGGGGGAAAGCGAAGACGCGAACGCGGCCTGACACACCGGCGCGCCCGGCAAAGGGCGCGCACTGCGATCAGACGGGGCGAGTGTCACCATCATGGACACCATGCCCGTCTCGTCCCTCTTGCAGCGCAAAGCAAAGGCCCGACCGGTCACCACAACCGGCCGGGCCTGCTGCTCGGAGCCCCGGGCCCGCGACCTCCTCAGCGGACACCTACGCTGCCCCCGTGGACCGTGATTCCCAGGTCACGGACCACATGACTCGCGTTTCCGCGAGCCGATGCCCACTGTTCGCTCAGATCAGATAAGGCTCTTCGAAGGTACACCATCCCCCGACTGGCGGTACCGGAGAAGGCCCAGGAAGGCCAGAAGTGACCTCTGCCATGCCCCTTCGCCAGCCCCACGCCGACGACGACGGACCGCAGGTGAGCTTCACGGTTCAGTCCTGGCGCCGGATCGTCCGCACCCTGCTCGCGGAGCCGAATCTGTCCACGCTCCCTTGCCGGCGGGATCTGCTGCTGGTCGCCTACGACTTCGCCGCGCTGTGCGACGTCGGCGGACGGGGCGCGTACTCGGCCAAGGAGCGCACCGGCCGCGCCCGCGACGACCGGCCTGACCCGTCGCTGTGCGAGCTGACGGAGATGAGCAAGGTGCAGACGGGCCGGATGCTGAAGCTGCTGATCGCCCTGGGGTGCCTGCGCATGGTCAGGCAGGCCGCCATGGGCCGACAGGCCGTCTACCAGGCCACGATCCCCACCGGGAGCCCGGAGTCCATGGGCCGGTGTCTGGCGGCGGCGGCCGAGCTGGGCTTCAAGCCGCGCACCCGCCGCGACATGACGAAGCAGGCCGACGCCCGCCGCCTGATCAAGGCCCACGAGGAAGCTCTCCAGGTGCTCGCCGAGGTACCCCGGACGGCCGTGGAAAGCCCTGTGGATAACTCAGAGCTGGGGGTCATGCAGACGACCCCCTCTGGGGGTCATGCAGATGACCCCCCACGGGGTCATGCAGACGACCCCCAGCAGGGTCATGCGGACGACCCCCCTCTTCCTATAGGGGCTCTAGGTAGTAAGGGAACTATCTGTAGTCACCTAGGTACAGGTCCCTGGGTGGCCGGGACTGGCGCCCGAAAAGAAGATCATCGAGGGGGTGGAGGAGAGCACGGCCAACAGCCGGTCCCGACGTCCGTGGCCACGATCGACGGTGATCCTGCGGGCAACCGGTGGGGCAGCGCCGTCTCCCAGGAAGCCATCCGTCGGACCGGCCGTGACCGGATGCGCGCCGAGCTGGCCAAGGCCGACCGCTGTCAGGGCCTGCACGGCAAGGGTTGCCGGTTCACCCGGCCCGTCTCGCCCAGCAACGACAAGGGCCTGTGCATCCGCTGCTACGCGCTGATCGCCGAGCCGGACGACCGGCCGGAGGACCGGCCGGAGGACGGCTCACCCATTCCGCTATCGTTCGACACCCCCACGATGCCGCCGCCGACGTACGGCACCGAGGACGGAGACCGCCGCTCATGACTGCCCTGCACGACCACGGCCCGTACGACTGCGTGCCGATAGCCGACCTGGACCGGATCGCCCAGGTAGCCAGCGATCTGAAGATCCCCCTCCCGGTGGCCGCCTGCTGGTTGGCCATGTGCAAGGAACTGCGCCGGCAAGAGGCGCGGGGTGTGCTGCCCATCCCGTACGGGGCCGCGGTCGAGGTCGGTGTCGCCACCGCCTACCGCCGTGGCGAGCAGTGGGCGGCCGAGTTCTTCCGCTCGATGTACGCCCCGGTGCTCGGCGACCTGTGGGACGACTCGCTGCTTGATGTGCTCGCCACCGCGGCCGAGGTGAACGGCGACGGCGTCACCGCGGCCCAGGCCGCTCTCGGACTACTCGACGCCTGATTGTCCGTTTTAGGATCATTTCGGAACGTTTCGGACGTTGCGCCCCCTGTGGAAGTGGCGGCGTGAGATGATCTTTGAACCCACGCCGTCTCGTCGGCGCATTGCGCCGTCAGCGACGAAAGACGGCCGCACCGCCCGGTGCAGGCGAGCTGGGCGGCGGGCGCCCTCGCGGGGTCGAGGCCCACAGGGCGCCCGCCGGTCTTGACTCCCGGCCGATATTGCCGTGTACCGGTCAAGCGGCTTCGCCGGCAGACCCGGAATCGTATGCGGGGGGGAACCCTTCCGCGGGCGCGCGCGAGCGATTCGCACTCATCTGCGATGTCCTGCGGGTGACTGTCCCAGTCTGTGCCGGTGGTGCGTGATCATCCGTGATCGTTGCGGTTGCTGTTGGTCTGTCCCTGCATGCACCCCCTGCCCTACCCTCCCCCTGCCCTGCCCCCTACCCCCTCCCCCCTGCCCCCTGCCCTGCCTGCCTGCCTGCCCCCTGTGGGTGCCCCCTGTGGGTGCCCCTGTGGGTGCCCCCTGGGTGCCCCTGTGGGTGCCCCCGACGGGGGGGTGCGGGGGGGTGGGGGTCCCTGTGGGGGGGTGTCCGTTTGGTGTGGGTGTTGGTGGGGGTGTCCTGCCTCGCAGATAACGAATCTGTAACGAATGGGTGTCGAGAACACCCTCTTCGGGTTAGACGCCCCCCCGCGTAGGGGATGCTGTGGATACCGCTACAGACAGCACCCCAAGGGAGCACCGATGGCAGGCACCCGCACCACCACACCGACCCCGACCCCCGTACAGGCATGGTCGACGGTGGCCGGTTGGGTCGTGACCGTTGCTGTGTTCGTCGGGTGGGTGTGGCTCAAGGCTCCGGCCCGTGCGCTGTGGGCAGTCAAGGGTGTGCGGGTGGTGGCGTGGCTGTTCCTCGCACCGGTCGCATGGTGGCTCTTCCGTACGGCCGTCCGTTGCGGGTGGGTTGTGCTCCGGTGGCTGATCGTCCCTGTGGTGGCTGTTCTGTGGACGCGCGTTTCTGCCCGGCCAGATGTCCGGGACGCGGTCAAGGCCATGCGTAAGGGGCGCAAGCGTGGCCGGAAGAGCGGCAAGCGAATCGCCCGACAGATCTACGGCGTATCGGCCGTTGCCTAACCCCCTGCCTCCCCTGCCCCCCGCTCTTCCCGCTCGAACGGAGACACCTGCCATGTCTGCCACTTCCGTTGTGACGATGACCGTTGCTGATGCCCTTTTGGAGGGTGCCCCGAAGAACCTGGGGAAGTTGTCTGCCGTTGTGGTCGGTCGCGGGTGGGGGGTGCAGGTTGAGCGCTCCGGCGATGCGTGGGTTTTGGTGACGCTGCACCCGCACACGGGCGCGGAAACGGGCCGGTGGGGGTGGCAGGGTGCGCGTTGGGTTTCGGGGCAGAGGTTCGGTTTCAAGGCGCTGTGCGACTTCTACGCGGCCGATGCGGAGGCGGGGGCACCCGCGGGTCCGGGTGCCCCGGTCGCTCCGGTCGCTCCGGTCGCTCCGGCGGTGGCATGTGACGAGTGCTCCGACGGATCGTGCGTGGACTGTGTGGCGGAGCATGCCGACCAGGTGGAAGCGGAAGCGCTCCGAGTCAAGGCCACTAAGGCGCACGACCGGGTGTCCAAGGGTCGGAAGCGGGTCAAGGCAGCGTGCGAGCGTGGGAAGGCTGCGCGGGAGCGTGCGGAGGCTGCGCGGGAGCGTGCGCGGGTTGCTGCGGAGGCTGAGGGTGAGTGGCTGAGTGCGCGTGTGGCGCATGCTGACGCGTTGCTGTGGTCCATGCCGTTCGGCACCCGGGAGCGTGGCGCAGCGTTCGCCGAGTTGATCGCTGCGGGGTGGGATGCGTCGGACGGGGGGACCGGTGCGGGTGCGTATGCGGAGGTGGAGACCTACGCGGACCGGGTGGGCGCGTGTGCGTCGGAAGGCTGGGCGGACGATGCTCAGCAGGGGTATGCGGACGCTGCGGAGTGCGCGGAGCACGCCTATCGGGAAACCATGATCGAATTCGGGGTGTTTGAGCGCTCCGATGGTGAGGGCGGCGTGGTGCTGCCGTCCCGTTTCGACGCTGACACAGCATGGGAGATCATCCGGGGGCACTCCCTTGATGTGGCCGGATACGTCCGGTATGCGGAGGCGGCAGCGGGGAAGGCCGAAGCGTGGGCGGGGCAGGCCGAAGCGTGGGCGGACGCTGCGGAGGAATGGGAGTCGGGCACGTCTGCGGAGGCTGACGCGCTCTTCACACTGGGGACCCCGGACGCGCGTCAGATGGCGTTGTCCCGTGCCCACCACGGGGTGTCGGACCTGGTTGCGGAAGCGTGGCAGGCAGAGGTGCAGGCGCCTGCGGACGCTCCGGCGCCGGTTGCTCCGGATGCGGAGGTGACGAAGCGTCGCGCGGCATGGCAGGCAGGGGCGGAAGCGGTTCGGGCGCAACGGCGCGCGGATGCGGAGCGTCGTGCGGCTGGTGACGCGGTACGGGCAGGGTGGGATGCGCGGACCGGGGTGCAGTGTCCGGCCGTTCCGGGTGCCGTTGTGCGGGTGGTGCGTGAGGGTAGGGCTCCGGTTGACGTCCAGTGGGACGGGGGGACTGGTCGGCAGTGCGGGTCACACTGCCCGGATGAGTGCCCCGCTTCCTGGGGTGAGGCTGAGTGGTGCGTGTGTGAGCCGCGCCCGGTGATCACGATTGACGGTCCGTCTGAGCCTTACGCGTGGGAGGACTGCCCGGAGTGCGCGGCCGGAACCCTGGGCGTGTCGGTCGACGTCATGGCGGACGCTGCGCGCCGATCGGTGGCCGGTACGGGGGACGTCACGGACCTGGTGGCGGTTGGGGATGCGCTGTATGCGGAGGCGGCGGAGCGTGAGGCGAGCGCGCTGGAACTCCGGGCGACTGCGGACCGGAACGAGTCGGCAGACTTTTCGGGGGTAACGGCTGAATGGCGTGCCTCGGTGGCGGAGTACGTGGCGGAGTGGCGTGCGGAAGCGGTCGCGCTCATGGGTGACGCCGTGCGGTTGGCCGGTATGGCGGATGCGTTTCGTGCGGCCGGTCGTCGTGCGGCGGAGGCTCCGGCGGCGGAGGCGGGGGCGGGGGCGGAGCGGGAGCGCGCGGCCAAGGTGTACGACCCGTCGCGGAAGCTGGGAGCGTTGCGCGCGATCGATGCGGGCGCCGTTCGGTGGCTGATGGGTCGGAACGTCTACCGGGTGCGTGCGGGTGTGGACGCGTCGACCCGTGACGTTGAGTGGGCGTGCGGGTGGGGGTACGCAGGGCACGTTGAGCACGGGCGGGGGTACCGAGTTGAGCTGACGACGCTTGGGCACCGCTGGGTTGAGTTGCTGTCAGCACGTGTCGAATCGGAGGCGGCGGCGGACGCTCCGGAGGCTGCGGAGGCTCCGGCGCCGGTCGCTCCGGAGCCGGATGGACTCCCCGACTGTGAGGCTATCGCGCGCGGTATGGCGCTGGTGGACAAGGCCATTGCCAAGATCGACCGGGACCGGTACACGGACCGGGACGGTGACGGGTGGTACGTGGAGTACCCCATGCCGACGTCTCAGGGTTCCCCGTACGTGAACGGGGTGACGTGCCGGGTGCGGTTGTCGTACACCGATGACGGGATGGCATACGACCTTCGGGCGTACGACTACCGGACGGGGGCGGAGCTTGCCCGTGCGACGCGCAAGGGTCTGAAGTCGGCTCTTGCGCTCGGTAAGCGTATGGCGGAGGCAAAGCACGCTCCGCCCGCTCCGGAGGCTGCGCCCGCTCCGGCGCCCGTTCCGGCCGAGGTGCCCGCTCCGGAGGCTGCGCCCGCTCCGGCGGGGGCGGAGGCTCCGGCCGAGGCGGAGGCGGCTGGTCCGGCGGCGGATGCGGCGGCGGCGGCGGAGCGCGCTACGGCAGCCCTTGCCCGTGTGCCGGAGGGTGACTCTCGTCAGGCTCACGCGGTCTGGTGGGAGGACGCTGCCCGGGGATGTGCGCGGGACGCGGCGGAGTCCTCGACGCGCGGGGACCGTGCGGAGGCTGATTGGTACGCGGCGAACGCGCTGGACGCTGCAAAGGAAGTGGAGGGGGCGGCGTTCGAGTCGGAGCGTGAGGCGGAGATCAGGGCCAATGCCGCTCCGGCCGAGGTGCACGCTCCGGAGGCGGCCCCCGCTCCGGCGGCGGAGGCGGCGGAGGCTGCGCCCGGTCCGGAGGCGGACGCCGACACCGACGACGTTCCGGGCGCGGTGTGCCCGTTGCCGGACATGTTCGTCAAGGTCCGGGCGGCGGCACGTCGCCAGGGGTGGACGTTCACCGCAGTCGCGTCCGGCGACGAACTGAGCGTGACCCTGTGCGCGGATACGGTGATCGGTCGGTGGTCGTTCTCCCTCCAGTGGCGGAGGCGTGGTTACCGGGTGGGGTACGGGTACGGCTTCGATGGTTCGCATTCGTACGCTACGTGGGCCGACAGGCGTACCGGTCCGCGCGGGGGGTATATCCGGCCGACTCTTGGTGCCGTGCTGGACGTGGTGAACGGGCACCCGTCGGCGGCTCCGGAGGCTCCGGCGCCGGTCGACGCTCCCCCGGCCACGGCTCCGGCGGCGGCGCTCGCTCCGGACGCTCCGGCGCCGGTTGCTCCGGCGGCGGAGGCGGCGGAGGCGGCGGAGGCTGCGCCCGGTCCGGAGGCTGCGCCCGGTCCGGAGGCGGCGCCGGTCGCTCCGGTGGCGGTGCTGCCTGATGTGGTGTCGGACCCGGGCGGGGTGGACGCGTGGCAGACGGACGGTGGGGCGGCCGGTGCTGCCCACCTGGTGATCTGTGCCGGGCGTGGGGTGTTCCCCGTGGCGTTCCGCGGCCCGTACGCGGGAACGGTGCGGGTGTCGCGGACGTGGCTGATCGAGCGGGCGCGGCGTGAGCTGTCGCGTGCCCGGGTGTGGCAGTCGGAGGCGGAGGAGTACGCGCAGACGTGCTCCGGGTGGCTGCGGGACGCGCGCGATCTTCACCACGAAGTGCGCCGGTCGGCGGGTGTGCTCGGTGACTGTGTGTGGGTTCCGCTAGAGACGTCGGGGGCGTGGCTGGAGCGTGCCCGGAAGGTGTCGCACGCGGCGGACAGTCGGCGCAGGCAGGCGCGGGATCTGGTGCGCATGTATGAGCGGAATCTGTCAACGCTGGAATCGGAGGGGGAGGAACCGGCGCGGCACGCGGCGGCGGCGGGGGAGTTCCTGGCCCGTGGCGCGTCGGGCGACGTTCCGGCCGGTCGTGGGGCGTGGCTGTCCGCAGATGGCGGGTGTGCGGTCGCGTTCCCGATGGCGTGGGACTCGGCGGACAATCCGGCGGCGGAGACTGACGGCCTGTATGTGGGCATGCTGGCCGACGCGGTGGCTGCCAGGGATGAGGGCCGGACGCTCGCCGGGAAGGATGTTCCCTCACGTGCCAAGACCTGTCACGGGCCGGGGGCGGACTTCCGGGCGGCGGTCGTGCGCTCCGGTGGGCCGCTGCTCAAGGCTTGGAAGGCTCCGCGGATTCCGGCGGCCGGTAAGCCGCTCACGGATGACGACCTGATCGGGTACGACGCGGGTGACGTCATCGGTGAGACGGAAGCGGCCCCTGGAGTGTGGCTGCCGATGGCGGCGGTGCGCGTGGCCGAGCTTGCCGTGATGAACGGGTGGACGGTCGCCATGGAACGGCGTGACGGTGGCGCGGTGGTCATCGTCCGGGCATCAGGCACGGTGCAGCGTGGGGAGCGGGCGCCGGTGGTCGGTGAGTGCGTGGCCGTGTGGGAGCGGGGGGAGTTCGTACAGGCCCGGTCCGGCGCACTGGTTGCCGGTGAGTTCCGCGCGGCGGCGACGCTGCGCCAGGTGCTCGGGCAGGTGGGCAGGGTCGCGATCGTGGCGGGGACCCTGTCCCCGATGGTGCCCGACCCGGAGTCGGCACCGGCGCCGGTCGGGGTGTCCGACCCGGGCGGGGTGGACACGTGGGAGGGGGAGGGGGGAGCACCGGCGGGGCCCGGTTACGGAGAGCTCCCCCCGCCGGCAAATTGTGACGCCCCCGACGGGTGGGCGCCCGTGCTCCCCGGGGTGGTCCGTCCGACGCTCGCCCGTGGCCGGTGCCTGGCCCCGTCGATGGTGCGCTATCTCGACATGGCGGCGGCCGGTCGACTGTGGGTGAAGCCGGGCGGGTCGGTGTGGCTCGCGGCGGCGGAGCCGTCGGCGAACGGGTGGCGCGCCCTGGTGGGCAGGGTCGATGCGGAACCGGTCGCGGGTGGCAAGGTGGCGCACCTCCGGGTGTCCGGGGACCTGGTGGCCGTGCCGGTCGGGGACCTGGTGGCGCTGCGCCCCGCCGACCCGGAGGAGGACCGGGCCACGGTCCCGACCCCGACCCCGACCCCGGCCCCTGCCCCTGCCCCCGGACCGGTGGCGGAGCGGTGCCCGGCGTGCCGGTGCCGGGAGGTGCGCGCCGATCGCTGCGACGGATGCGGATGGACCCCCGACCCGGAACCGGCGGCGGTGGCCGTGGTGGTGGCGGAGGGGAAGCGGCACCCCGATGCCGACCCCGCCGACAGCGACGGCCGCGCCCCCTACGCGAACGGCTTCCGCCCGGCCGTTCTGGACGGCTACACCCCGCGCGACGGGGCCGACGGGTACGAGTGGTCGGGGTGGTGGTGCGACACCGACTGTGGGCACTGCGCCGCCGGTGCCGAGTGCGCCGACTGTGTGGCGTGCACTCAGTTCGCCGCCCCCTACCCGGCGCACTGGGCCCGGGACCGGCGGGAAGGCGAGCCCTACCGCGGGGTGGAGATCTTCGGCGGACCCGGTGGCATGTCCGCCGCCCGCGCGCTGGTCGACCCGGGCGGGGACTGGGTCTTGATCGAGTTCAACCGGGATGCGGCCGACACCGCCCGCGCGGCCGGTCACTTCGTGATCTGTGCCGACGTGCGCACCCTGGACCCCCGGCACCCGGTGCTTACCCGCGTGCTGCGCTTCCACGGCTCGCCGCCGTGCCAGACCTTGAGCGACGCTGGGCAGCGCTCCGCGTGGAACGCCGAGGAGATCAGCGAACTCCAGCGGATCATGTGGCAGGCGTCGGAGGCGTTCGGGTTCCTGCCCGTCGATGACCTGTGCTCCCTGTACGGCGGACCCCACGGGTACTACGGGGACCCGTTGGACGACTACGACGGACCCCACGACCCGGACGCGTACGGGCCCCTGTGCGGCGGCGGGTTCCTGCCCCCGAGCATGACCCCGGAGGCGTTCCGCGCGTGGTGCCGGGAAGTCGTGTCCGACGACCGTACGGCGCTCATGGCCGAAATGCTGATCTGGCCCCTGTGCATGGTGCAGAACGGCGCCCCCCTGGAGTCGGTGACCCTGGAACAGTCCCCGAACCTGCTGCGCCAGTCCCCCGCGCTCGCGGAAGCCATTCAGGCAGAGTTCACCAGCCCCGACGGCATGGGGTGGGCGTGGTGTTCCTGGCAGATCGCGGACGCGGCCGACACCGGCGCAGCGTCGCACCGTGAGCGTGCGTGGATGGTCGCCCGGCGCGACGACCGGCCCCGCTACGCCGTGAACGTGGACGACGGCACCCGGGCCCGGGAGATGTGGGGGCACGTCGTCAAGCGCACCGGCGCGCTTCCGGACTGGGCGCCGGACCTGTCCGCACAGCTCGACCCCTACCAGGGGCGCGCCCGGCTGCCGGTGGTGACTGTCGCTCAGGCGCTCGGGCTTCCCGCCGACTGGTGGGCCGACACCCGCGGTAAGCGCGGGGTCAACCGGCGCACCGGTAAGCCGTTGGGCGGCGGCTCGTTCCGGCTGGACGAGGTAGGCCAGTGCGTGACCGCCCCGTGGTACGGGGTGAAGTTCCGGCCCGCCGACGTCCCCCAGGGCGAGGGAACCCGGGTGATCACCCGGGAGGAGATGGCCGTACTCGTCGGCTTCAGCCGGTCGAAGGTGTGGGCCTACACCCCCACCCGGAAGGGTGCCAAAGGCACGCGGAACGTGGCGCAGATGATCGCTGACTCGGTGTCGGTGTTCATGGCGTGGGTTTCGTCCGCGGTCAACGGGGACGCGGCCGACTGGTACGAGCCGACGGCCGCCTATCAGGCCGACCTGTACCGACTCGACGGCCCCCCCGCCCGTGGAATCGAAGGACAGCCCGCGCCCCGGCGTCTTGCAATCGAAGCCGCCCCGGCCCGTCTCGCCTTGCAACCTGCGCCGTGCCGGGCAGCCGACGCCCCCCGCCCCGCCATCACCACCCCCTACCGGGCCCCAGCCCGCCGGTTCGCCATGGCCCCCGCACGCCCCGCACTCCCCGCCGCCCCCACCCGTACGGCGCTCCCCGCCCCCGCACCAGCCACCGGCCGCCCCTTCTGGGAACCACAGCAGCGCGTCACCCTGGACGGCCGCGCCGGAACCACCCGGCACAGCGCGATCGGTCGCGGCGTACGCGTGCTGTGGGACGACGCCCCCCAAGGGTGCGACTACGCAGACCCCCGCACCCTGTGGGCCGAGGGCACCGAACCCGCCCCCGCCCGGATCATCGCCCCGCCCTACCAGCCGCCCGCCCGCACGTTCGCCATGCCCCACCCGACCCCGGAGGCACCCGCCATGACCACCACCACCCCCGCCCCGGAGCCGGAGCGCGACCCCATCGCCGACACAGACGCGGTGGCCGCCGACGTCGACCGCATCGCGGAAGAATGCCGCGCCCTGCTGGCCAGCATCACCCCCGCCCCGGCCCCCGACCCCCAGCCCGAGCCCGCGCCCGAGCCCGCGCCGGTCGACCCCGGCCGCGACCTGGTGGCGGAAGCCGACGCGGTAGCCGCCGACGTCGACCGCATCACCGCCGACGTCGACCGCATCGCCGCCGCACTCGCCGCCGCACTCGGCACCCCCACCCCGGAGCCCGACCCCGCCGCCGACCCCGAGCCCGACCGGCCCACCACCGCCGCCCGGGTACGCGCGGTTGCCGGATGGTACGGCCCCGCCACACTCGCCCTGCTGCTCCTGGTGCTCCTCGGCACACCCGTCGCCGGAGGCATCGTGGGCGCAGCACTCGCCGTACTCCCCCGCATCCCCGTATGGGCCCACGCCCGCCGCCAGCGCCGGACCGGCGGAAGCGGCGGCCAGGCCGACCACGGCCTAGCCGCCTGACCCCGCCCCAACGGGCGCCCGCACCCGGCGGGCGCCCCAGCCACCACCGCCCCGACCACGGCACAGCACGAGAGGAACCCCCATGCCGCGCTCACCCATCGACATCACGACGGACCTTGCCCACTACCTAGCCATCACGAAGCCCGGCAGCATGCGCCCCACCCACGGGCACGCCCCCGCGCCGGTCCCGTACACCGACACCGACCGGGCCAAGACCGCCCCCAAGCTCCGGGCCGCCGCCGCCGAATGGCGCCAAGCCGACCCCGAGGGGTACGCCCAGTGGCGCGCCGCACAGAAGGACGACCCGGACGCGGAGCCGTGCCAGTTCTGCGCCACCTGCCGCACCGGCGGGCCGAAGTAGAACCCGGCCGGGCCGGACGTGCCCGAACTGATCACGCCCCGCCCGGCAGCAGTCACCACAGAACCCGAACCCCGTCGACCGATTGGCCGCCCACTCACATCGGAGAGCGCACATGTTCAAACCCATCACGGATCTCCACGCCCTCACGGCGGAAGACGCCCTGTATGTGGAATTCAGCATGAACGGAGCCCGAACCTGGGAGGAGTACCGATACGCCCCGAGTGCGCCGCCCACCATGTCCGGCACCGCCGCCCGCGACTTCCTCACCGGCGCGCAGCACAGCGGCGGCCGAGTCGAGTACGCCGACGGCGCGGCAATCATCCGGCGCGCCCTCCCCTCCGGGAAAGACAGTCTCCACGTCTGGCGACTGTCCCTCATCGCGTGGCCCGCCCTTGGCTGCACCGTCACCATGCGCCGCCACGGCGCGCCCGAACACCTAAGCGACACCACGGGTGCCGTGGTGTCGACACCGGCCCGGGGTGACACGCGTCTAACCGTCGATGGCACACCGTGGACCTTCAACATTCCCCGCGAGGAGTTCCCCCACCTCTACACGTGGGAGTACGCCGACGAGTCCGGCGCGCACTCCGGCCCACGGCGCTAGCAACACCCCGGCGGAGCGTGCTCCCGTGCGTGATCACGTTCCGCCGGCAACAGTCACAGAGAGTCACGCACATGATGTGCTAGGCATCCGAGAGACTGTGTCACGAACCATGCGGCACCGTGCGGAACTGTGCCGTAAGTGAAGCTCTGAGAGTTTCCGGACATTTTTTCTTCGGGCCCTCGGTGGCGCTCCTCGGTGATCTGAACCGGGGGCATGCGTCCACAGTGGCGCCCGACCTGGTGGGGCCGATGCGATCACCTGACCGGCGGCAGTCGGGACGTGTCGTTACCCCCCTGCCCTAGCACATTGTGTGCTAGGGTCAGCGAAGCAAGACCACGGCAGACACGAGAGGACCCCGGGAATGGCTATCTACATCAGCGCCACCAGCGCCCCCCGTCGCGGCCGGTGGGGCCTGGAGTCCCCCACGCTGCACCTGCACCCCGGGTGCCCCGGCGCCGGGTGCGACTCCCCCGACACCATCACGGTCAACCGCATCGGTGAGGCGTACGCGATCATGCGGGCGCTGAAGTCGGGTCTTCGGTACGACGGTGAGCGCTACGTGCGCAACCGCGTCCACACCTTCCGCCTGTCGGGAGACGTGGCGGAGGAGACCCTGACGCGTGAGGACGTGGCCGCGCTGCCGGTGTCCCGCTCGAACCCGGACCACCCGGAGTACGGCGAGTGGCGCGAGGCGGTCATCAGTAACGCGCCGGTCGGCCGGAAGGCGGTCACAGAGTGCGGGATGATCTCGCCCGCGTTCGCCCGCCGGATCGGGATCAAGGGCGTGTACCTGTGGGACACCGCCCCGCGGGAGGCGGGAGCGGCCCCGGAGCGGGTCAACGACACCACGACGGAAATGCTGACCGTCGGCGCGGACAACGCGGCCGGTGAGCCGGTGTACGTGCGCACCCTGCCGGAGCGCCACAGCGTGCACCGCGGGAAGACCACGGCGGACGTGTTCCGGCGTGAGGGCTACTGGTTCACGGTCCCCGGCGACTTCCCCGCGTCCCTGCCTGACTCCCTGCACCAGTCGCGGGAGACGTTCGCGGTGTTCCAGTCGCCGGACGTGGTCCCGGGCGTGTGGGTGTGGGTGGTGCGCGCCGAGGGGCCCAGCGGCCGGAACCTGGGCGCGTCCACGGAGTCCCGCCGGGTGGCTGTGCGTCTGGCCCTGGCGGCGCTCGCCCGTCTGCGCACGGAGACTGCGGCCGACATCATGGCCACCCGCCGGGCTATCGGTCTGGAAGAGGTCCCGCCGGTCCGTATCGCGGTCACCGACGGCACGTGGGTTCTGCACGTGCGGTGCGCGTGCGACATCCCGGAGGCGGACGCGGTGGGCGAGACGGCCACCGTAGGCGACGCGGGCGAGCTGTTCGCGGACGAGTGCGACCCGTGGAAGCTGTGTCAGGGCTCGCCGCGGGTGCTGTTCTTCGACGACCGCACGACCCGCGGCCGGATCGTGGCCCACGGCGCCCGTGGCCCGAAGGGTGAGCCGTCGGTGTTCGTCGACCCCCAGGGCGGCGGCCCCCGGTACGCGGTGCGGCTCACCGAAATCGGCGGCCGGAACATCTAGCGATCATTCGCGGCCCTGTGCGGCCGTGTACGGGCCCGGGAACGACTCCCGGGCCCGGAGGACACGAAACCCCCTGAGAGGACATCACAGCCATGGCCAAGCGCCGCCAGTACACCCGTGAGCTTCTGTCCGCCCGTGCCGAGTCGGTCACGGCGCACACCGAGGGGCGCGGCCCCCTGCTCCGCATCGTGGCCGGGTGGGGCGGGGAGTCCGGCGCCATGCCGGTGCAGTACGCGCCCCGGTCCAAGGGCGACCCGCGCCCGTGGGTGCAGTGGAACCAGCACGACGGAAGCGAGGGTTTCCGGTTCACCGGCCGGGACTGCTGGGCGCAGCCGGTCACCGACGACAACGCGGCCCCGGAGTTCTGGGCGGTTGAGCGCACGATCTTGACGCGTCTCGCGGCCCGCGGTATCGCGATGGTGCAGGAGCGCGGCCAGGACTGGTCTTACCTGTCGTACGTGTTCGCCGACGGCTCCGCGGTGGTGGTGTACGGCGGGGACGTCAACGGGCTGGCAGAGAACTCGGTGCGGCACACCGTGGGCGAACACGGGCGCCTGTCGTGGCACTGGATGAGCGCCAACGGCACCCGGGAGC
The DNA here is from genome assembly GCF_000147815.2 of Streptomyces violaceusniger Tu 4113. Lineage (NCBI taxonomy): Bacteria > Bacillati > Actinomycetota > Actinomycetes > Kitasatosporales > Streptomycetaceae > Streptomyces > Streptomyces violaceusniger. The sequence continues at coordinate 65,338 of NC_015952.1, forward strand.
GGGAAGGCGAGATTCCCGAGGGTGAGCAGGGCGCCGACTTCGGGCGCGACTCGGTGGCGCTCATCATGGCCGTGACCACACTCGCGGCCCGGCACGGCCGGGCGTGGCAGCAGGACGCGCGGGATGATCTGAACGCGGCGGCCCACCAGTGGGCGCAGGAGAACGGCGCAGAGCTTCCGTTCCCGCCCGCCGCCGATGACGGCCCCGCCCCGGTGCCCGTGGCGGAGGCGGAGCCCGCCCCGGAGGCGGACAAGTGCGGGGCGGAGTTCGTTCACGGCGGCCGGTCGTACGCGTGCACCCGTTCCCCGCAGCACGCCCCGCCGTGCAGCCACGCGGCGCCGGTCCCGGTGCCCGTGCGCGCGTAGGTTGCGCGTCCCCGGCGGGGGTTCACGCTGCGCCGGCAACGGCTACACAGAGTCACGCACATAATGTGCTAGGCCCTGTGTGGCCGTCACCCGGCACCCCCGGGCACGGCGCGTCCGCACTTCCCCCCCTCCTCTAGCACATCACGTGCTAGAGTCTGAGACTCAAGACCACGGCAGAAAGGCCCCACCATGAGCACCCCGACCCGCAATCATGACGGCCGGTACACCATCGGAAAGCGTCAGCCGAACGGCCGCTGTCCCGTGTTCGTGGACGGCGCCACAGAGCCGACCGGCTACGTGTGGACGACCGGCCACGGCGCGCGGCCCTGGGCCACCGAGGGGAGCGACAGCCACCCGGCGACGTACCCCGACATGAACGCGCGCCGGTGGCAGGCGGCCGAACGCGTCGTAGACCTGGTGGACGCGCGGAAGCTGTCCGCCACGGAGGCCGAGCAGCGCCGGGAGCGCGCGGGCCGGGCCCCGGAGGGGTGGCGGTTCGCGTCGTGGGAGGAGATCACCCGCGAGGGGTTCCGGCGCGTGCGGCTGGTGGCTCAGTCCGCGTACGTCGACCCCGCCAACGACGGCCAGCCGGACGCGGGCGAACGCTACGCGGTCAGCTTCCGTGCAAAGCCGGTCCGCCTCCACAGCGTCTCCCGTCACGGCCGGGTGCCCCAGCTCCAGGCCCTGTACGGCGATTTCCTGCACGTCACCTATGAGGGCGGGCCGCTCTACGCGGCGTGCGGTAACAACGGAATCGCGTTGGGGGCCCTGGTGCCGGTGGACACGCCGCGCCGTACCGTCTCCGCGGTGCCGTGCCCGGAGTGCGGCAGCCATGACGCGCTGTACGCGTTCGGGGCCCGCACAGGGTGCGGGGCGTGCGTGTGCCGCGCCCTCAAGTGGGTGCCGGATGACCTGCCGTTCCCCATCGCGGACGATGACCCGGTTTTCAACCCGGGCGACAGGGTGGCCCTGGACGTCGTGGGCACGGACGGGATCACCGACAGCCATTACGGCACCGTGTGCGAGTGGACCGCCTACCTTGACGGCTGGTCGGCGCACCCGGCCGGAGGCGTGTTCCGCAACGTGCGCGTGTCCTTGCCCTACGGCTCCGGACAGTCCAACTGCGTGCCCGCCAAGCTGCGCAAGGTGGACCAGGTGGAGGACTTCCCCGCGGAAACGGTGGAGGGGTGGCGGGCCGGTGCTGAGGCGGTCCGGTTCGACTACAACGCCGATGGCGTGGCGTTCGAGCGCCGCGGGTGGGTGGTCGGGTTCAGCGACGGCCCCGACGGCGCCCGGATGCTGCGGTTCACCTCTTCCCCGACCCTCCCGGCCACGCCGTACCCGGTGGCGGAGGTCTTCCGCATCGGGTCACACGCCGCGTGGTGCGCGGCCCGGTCGCGCAAGCGCGCGGCCTGACCCTCCCCTGAGCTTGACCCCCGCCGGTCGCAACGGCCGACCGGCGGGGCCCCTGAACCGACCACGGCAGATACAAGGAAGGACCCCCGATCATGGGTGTTTCGCTCGCTAAGACCGCTCCCGCCTCCGCCCCCGTCTCCCGCTCCGTGTCCCTGGAGAAGTTCACCCCCGGCCGTCTGGCACTCGCCGAAGCGGTGGCCGAGCACGGCGCCGGGGTGAAGTTCGTCGCGGTCCGCCACGTGGTCGGCTGGTCATGCCTGGACGTGTCGGCAGAGGTTCTGTACGGCGGCGCCGGTCTGCTCATCACCGGCGGTCTCAGCGGGGCGCAGTACGCGAACGCGTGGGCCGTCATCGACGGCATGATGTCGCGCGGAATCGGGCACTTCGCGGTCGTCACACAGTCCCCGTCCGACGCGCTCACCATCGTTCGGTACGTGGTGCGTGAGGGCCGGGTGTACTCGGCGGCCGACTGGGTGGAAGAGCAGTACGGCCCGGCCGAGGGCGAGACCCTGACCGGCGCCGGTCTCCAGGCGTACGAAGCGGCATCGCTGGACCGGTGGGAGAAGGACAGCGCCCACCTTCACCACGTGGCGAAAATCCTTGAGGACCGGCGCGAGGAGCGGCGCCAGATGAGGGAGCGGGCCGCCGCGCGGCTCGCCTCCGCCACTCAGGCCCCCCCGGCCTAGACCCTGGCCGTTACGCAGAGCTCCCCCCGCCGGCAACGCGTCACCGGCGGGGGCGCTCCCCGTTGCCGACACAGTGAAGGGGGCCCGCATGGCGCGGCCGGTCGATGTCTCCGAGGTGCAGGCGTGCGCGCTGGTGCCCGAAGTGCTCGCGGCGGCCGACGCCGCGTGTCTGGCCGCCTTCGGCCGGTCCGCCTACCCGCCCGGCACGGTCGTTTCCACGGCGCCGAACGGGGAGCGGGGAACGGTGCTGGGCCCGTGGCGGGCCGCGCCGGGGGTCATGCTCGCGGTGGACTTCGGGACCGAGTCCTACCGGTGCCAGTGGCCCGGGGAGGTGGAACCGGTGCCGGGCGCGAGGGCGGACCGGCCGCGCCTGTACCCGTCGACCGGCGGCGGGTACTTCTGGCACGGCGGCTTTGAGTGGCTGGTGTGGCGGCACGCCAAGGGCGCCCACTCCTGGGACGTGGCGCGGAAGATGCCCGGGGGTACGCGGGTGGATGAGCGGTGTTACGTGGTGCGGGCGGTGCGCGGCCGACCGGCCGACGCGTGGACGGCCGCCCTGGCGGCGCTGGACGCCGCGCGGCTGGTGGTGCCGGACCCGTACACCGCGGACGCGATGACCGGCTAGACATGCCGGGGAAGTGTGACGCGCAACACACCCCCAGCTCTAGCACATCACATGCTAGAGTCGGAGACGTCACAACGACCACGGCGAAAGCCCGAAGGAGACACCCATGTCCGACGTGTTCGCGAACTTCCCCGCCCCGTACCTGGGCGGCCCGCTCACCGGTAAGACCGAGGGGGCGGCGGGCAAGCGCAACGCCGACGGCGCCGCCCGCGCGTTCGACAACTTCCGCGCCTACGGGTACATCCCGGCGACCGCCCCTGCCGTCGGCTCCGTGATCGTCGTGGACGAGGAGACCAAGACGGTCAAGGCCGACGCGGACGGCCGCGCATACGTGGACGTCCTGAGCCGCAAGGGCGAGACGATCGCGGGATGGTTCGGCTACCCGGGGTCGGAGCACCTGACGGTCGCGTACTGCGTGATCTGCAAGCAGTACGCGACCGTCTACAACTCCCACGTACGGCGCGGTTCCTCGCACGCCGGGTGCACCGCCCGCGGCAGGGCCGCCCGAGTCGCCGCCGTCGAAATCATGACCGGCGAGAAGATCACCGCCCCCGGCCCGCAGGAGCAGCCCAACGGAGCCACCCGGGCGCCGGAGGCCCCCGAAGCGACCGAAGCGACCGAATCCGCCGCAACGGTCCGCGCCCAGGCCGCGGAGAAGTCGGCCGACTCCCGGCCCGCCCCCGCCCCCGCCACTCAGCCCCCGAAGCCCGCCGCGGTTCGCCCCCTGGGGTCGAACCAGTGGCGCGCCCTGGACGGGATGCTCAACACCTCCCCGCGGTTCGCCGGACTGGCGGCCGGGGAGTGGGACAGCGCCCGCCCTGGGTGGCAACTGGCCACCCTGTCGGGGACCGAGCGCGTCATGGAATCTCTGACGCGCTCCGGCCACGTGGCCAAGACCGGCACCCGCTACACGATCACCGGCAAGGGCCGGGCGGAGCACGCGGCCGACCCGCGTACCAAGTCCACTGACGACGGGCCGCAGGAAGGCGCCGCCCGCGCTGACCTGGTGACCGCGCCCAAGCCGTCCGCGCCCCGCACCGCGGCCAAGGGCGCTCCGGCGGAGCCGACCGGCATGGACATGAGCTGAACCTCCCGGGGCCCCCGGCGACCGGCCGGGGGCCCCGCCCCCACGGGCACGACCACGGCAGCACACGACGATGGAGGAACCGGGCACATGACCACCACCACGCAGACCCCGGAGGGCGCCGACCCGTTCGCCGAGTTCTTCGGGTTCCTTGACGACCCGACCGGCGACGAGCACGACCCGGCCCACGACGGCACCGACCCGCACGAGCCCGCGCCGGTCGCGGTGCTGCCCGGCTGCACCGGCCGTCTCGGACAGGCGCGCCCCGCGTTCGCCGTCCCGTCCGCCCCCCTGGTGGCCGGGTGCTGCTCGTGCGGCGAGGGCATCGAACGGCCGTTGAACGGGCCCCGCCCCGCGTGCACGCACAACGGCACCAGGTACCCGGATGGGTCGGTTGTCGTCGGCGGGTGCCGGGTCAAGCCCAACGGGCGCGGCCGGTGCTTCAACGACCGGCACGACGTGGACGGGGTGGCCCTGTTCTCCGCAGGAAACTACGTGCCCCAGTGCGCGGGGTGCGTGGCACAGCGTCTCGGCGTCGACCTGGACGCGCTCCCGGCGGGCGAGCACTTCGCCCCGCCGCGGGTGGCCCGGTTCGACGGCGGGGCGTTCTTCGCCGCACAGGGCAACGTCTACACGCTGCGCCGTGCCGACGGGGGCGGGTGGGAAGCGGTGGCCCTGTCCGGGGGTCTGGCCGGTCCGGTGCACGGCCGCACTCAGGCCGACGCCATCGCGGGCGTGTGGCAGGCCACGGGGTCGCAGTGGGACGTTTCGGCGCCGGTCGTGGTCCGGCGGGAGGGGCGCGACCCGTACGGGCTGCCGCAGGCCCGCGCGGACGTGCTGTGTGAGGGTCAGGGCCTGTACCTGATGAAGAACCCGCACGCCGGGCGGGACCCGTGGGCGGAGCCGTGCCCCCGGTGCGGCGGCCGGGGCTACCTGGAGGCGTATAAGCACGTCAAGGGCGGTATGTGCTTCGAATGCGACGGGGACCGTATCCGGATGTCGTACACGCTCGCCGAGGCGTCGGCGGTCGTGCGGCGCATGGCCCGGGAGGAGCGCACCGCGCGCGACCGGCGGGCCCTGGACGCGGAGCGCAAGCGGCGCCGGTGGGACCGGTTCGCCCAGGCGCACCCGGAGGCGGCCGGGTGGATCGCGGAGGCCGGGCGGGGCGGGAACGACTTTGCCGGCGAAATGCTCGGCCGGGTGCACGCGGGGCACGACCTGACCGCGGGACAGGTGGAGGCGTGCGAGCGGGCCGCCGTCCGCGAGGCGGAGAAGAAGCGCGAGCGGGACACCGCGGAGGCGGCGCGCGTCGCCCGGGTGACGCGCTCGCGTGCGGCCGGTGCCAAGGGCGAGACGGTGACCGTCGCGGGCACGGTGGCCCGGGTGTGGCGGTACAGCACGGGCCCGGTCTGGCGGCCGGTGCGTAAGTGCGGGGTGATCGTGGAGGACGGCGCCGGGGTGTCGGTCGTCATGTTCACCAGCGCGCGGGCCGCGTTCGACCTGGAGAAGGGCGACGCGGTGACGGTGACCGGTGAGATCAAGGACCCGGACAACCGCAACCGGGACACCGGCGAGATTCAGGCGCTCATCCGGGCGCCGAAGTTCAGCGACCACGGCAGCAGGAACGAGACGGCGGAGGCATGAGCATGAGCGAGCAACTGACGTACACGGTGCGCGAGGGCGGCCGGGCGGTCACGGCCACGGAGGACCAGGCGCGGGCGGCTCTGGCGCACGCGGCCGGGTGCCTTGGGTGCTGTGAGCTGGGGGCGTTCCACCGCAGCGACATCTACGGACAGCCGGGGCTCACCCCGCCGGAGGTCTTCCCGCTGAACCTGCCGACGGGCGCCGTGCTGTACCCGTCCAGCCTGCCCACGCGGCCGGTGGCTGAGCGTGTGGCGGCCGCCCTGGCGGTGCTGGCCAAGGTGCGCAACACGGGCACGCGGGCCATGCGTGAGGCCGTGGATGCCCGCATTGCCCGCCTGGAGGCGTACCGGCCGGAGTGACCGCCTGAGCACGTACCGCCGGGAGTGACCGGCGGCCGCGGGAGGGGGCGGGGCGGAGAAGTCTTCCGCTCCGCCCCCTTTCCCACACCCCCAAAGGGGTGTTAGCGATACCCTATCTTCACAGATTCGACCACGGCAGACAGAGAGAGGACCCCCCGACCATGACGACCCCCGTTCAGCTCCCGATGTGCGACGTCGGCGAGGAGCGCAGCGCCCGCGCGTGGCTGCGCCGGTACCTGGCGGCACAGCCCGACCTGTTCGACCTCCGCGGCGAACTCGCCCGGTGGGACGCGGCGGCCGAGGAGGGGCGCGGCGCGCTCCGGCTGATGAGCGCCGACACCCTGACGGACTTCGTCGCGGACCGCGTGGACACGGTGAAGGTGTCCAGCTCCGGCACCTCCCGGTCCGTGCTGCTGCCCTCCCGGCTCGCTAAGGCCCTGCTGCGCACGGCCGGTGCGGGCTTCCGCGAGTGCACGGGCGTCGTGCGGTGGCCCATCGTCCGCCCTGACGGCACGATCGCCGCGAACCGCGGCTACGACCCCGCCACGCGCCTTGTGGTGGCCCCTGTGGAGGACGTCAAGCCGGTGCCGGACCGGCCGACCGGCGACGACGTGAGTGCCGCCCTGGCGGCCCTGGGGCGGCTGTTCGGCGCCTTCCCGTACGCCGCCCCCTCCGACTACGCGGCCACCCTCGGCATGTACCTGGGGCCCCTGCTGCGCCACTTCCTCCCCGCCAAAACCCGCTCCCCGCTCCACCTGGTCACCGCGACCGGCCCGGGGTCGGGTAAGTCGTACCTGTCCGCCGAGGGCCTGGAAGTCCTCTACGGCGCCCGCCGCCTGTCGGCCGACCAGTCCACGCGGGAACTCGGCAAGACGATCATTGCCGCGCTGGAGAAGAAGGCCGACACGGGCGTGATCGCGTTCGACAACTTCGCCACCGGCGGCCGGATCACCGGCGCCCAGTGGGCGCGGTGGATCACTGAGCCGGTGATCTCCGGACGGGTCATCGGCACCGGCCGCACCCCCGAGATTCCCAACGACTACGTGTGGACGGTGAACGGGAATCAGATCAGGGTCGGGGAGGACATGGCCCGCCGTACGGTCGTGATCTCGCTCGCCTCCGACGCCGACGACCCGTCACAGGTGGCGCACTCCTTCGACTTCCTGGAAGAGCTGAACGGGCGCCGCGGTGAGGTGCTGTGGTCGTTGCTGGTGCTGGTGCGGAACTGGACGGCCGCGCCGGCGGAGTCGCGCACGGTGCGCGCGGTGCAGCTCGGGCAGTTCTCCGCGTGGATGACCGCCGTGGCGTCGATCCTGGACGCGGCCGGGGTGGAGGGCTTCAACGAGGACCGCGCGGAGCGCATGGCGCAGATGGACGAACAGGCGGCCGACTACAGCCGGTTCTACGCGACGGTCCGGGATCTCCTCGGCGGCGGGTGGCTGAGGGCAGCGCAGATCACGCGCGTTCCGGTCCTTCAGGACCTGATCCCGCGGGTCGAGGGCAGCGAAGATGCGCGGATCGGTCACCGGGCATTGGGTCGGCGGGTGCTGCGCCCGCAGGTGGGCCGGGTGTACGGCGGAATGAAGATCGAAGAGCGCTGGGACAACCATTCGAAATCGTGGGTCTATCGCGTGGTTCTGATCGCGGCGCGGCGGATCGCGAATGCGGCCCGGCGGGTGGCGGACCGGGTGGGCGTGGTGACGGCGGCCGTGCGGATGCGGGCGGCGGCGCGACCGGAGCGACCGGCGCGGACGTGGCCCCAGGTGCGCGGCGACGCCGAGCGGCGGCGGCAGGCGGCGCGGGGTGTGCGGGTAGAGGGCGACCAGTTCGCGCGGGCGGCGGCGGCGCTGGACGGCTTGGGGCCGTCGACTGCATGAACAGACCACAGAGGCGGAGGGCTTGAGATGACGACACCGAACGATCCGAAGCGCTGGGAGCTGCGTCAACGACTGTGGGAGGAGACCCCGCCGGACATCGAGCACACCCGCGCGGCCGGGTGGCTGACGCTGCACGCGGAACCGAGGGACCCGGGGGACGGTTGCCGACTGATCCACGCCTTGACGACCGACGGCGGGGTGTACGTCGGCATGGTCTTCTTTGGGCCGCACCCGGCATGGGCGGGGCGGCTGGAGGGGGCGCCGGAGGTGCACCCGGACTACCGGCGGCGCGGCATCTGCCGCGCGCTGTACGACTGGGCGGCCGAACTCGGGGGCGCGCCGATGGCGCCAGCGGATACACACAGCGATGATGCGGCGGCATTCTGGGCGCGCTACGGACGGCCGGAGGCGGCCGGGTGAGCGGGCGGGAGTCGGTCAGGTACGGCACGACGCCGGGCGGGAAGGTGCGCCACATGCTGTGGGGGGAGCAGACGGGCAAGTGCGGCCGTCCGGCCCCGGGGCCGGACAACCCCGCATTACAGACGTGTCAGCGCTGCCGCGAGTCGTACGCGGCCCTGGCTGCGCGCGAACAGCGCCGCGCCCGTTGGCGCTGAGAGCCGGTCGACGACGAGCACCAGGAGCAGGGCGCCCCGCCACGGGCGCCCCTTCCGGCATGCCCAGAACGAACCCTGTCCGCTTTCGCGCGAATCGCGGAGAATGAGGCGTTGTGTCGCGAACCGCGGTCACCCAAATTTGGGTGACTTCCCGGCCCGGGGCCCCGTCCGCGTCACGCAGCGGGCGGAGTCTCCGTGTCGACCGGCGGCGGGGTCTGCTGGGTGAACCGGTACGTCCCGGACCGCGTTTCGTAGGCGTCGATCCGCCGGCGCAGAGCTTCCGTCTCCGCGCGTGCGGCCTCCAGCTCGCGGAGTAGGTGTTCGTCCGAGCGGAGCCGTGCGGCCTCTTCCTGGAGCGTCAGTTTCTCCATGAGTGCCGGTTGCGGTTCCCCGCCCTCCATGGCCCGCAGCAGCAGGACACCGCGGGCGACGGACCCGCCGACGGCCGCCCGTACCCGGCCCGCGTGAGGGGACACGGGGACCGTGCCCGCGGTCGAGTACCTGAGCGTAGAGGACGGGGAGAGGTGGCCTACGGCGTCGGCAACGTCGGTGAGGTGGAAAACCGCGAGGCCATGCCTGATCCATGCCTGACGGAACGTCCGGGGGCTGATCGTCTCGGGGTCGGAGAGACCGGCGCGTACCGCGATGCGGTCGACGAGTCTTTCCAGGCGGCGGGCGTTGAGGGGTGAGGGGGGGTCGAACCGCTGGTGCGGGACCATCAGCAACGGGTCGGACAGGCGGCGCGGGGTGCTGGGGTTGGTGTACCTCAGCCAGTCCTCATATTCGTGCCAGGTGTGCACGGTGATGGGGCCTAGTTCGCGGTCGGAGACGGCGCCGCGGCCCTGACCGCCGAGTCGGATAATCGGGGGGCGGTTGGTGGGGTGGATGGAGGAGCGGCGGGCGGCCTCCATCTCCCATGTGCGGGGGCCGAGGTCGCACAGCATGCGCGCGGTGAAGTACGCCGGCGTGTTCATCCGGCGGGCGGCTTCAAGGAACGCGTGGATCTCCTCCGGGGTGAGCGTGCGCGGGGATGCCTTACGGCGCGTCTTGTCTTTCTCGACTCTCAAATTGGCCAGGGGGTAGCCGCGGGATGCTCCGGCTTTGACGAGGTGGCGGCTGTAGGCGTTGAGGGCTTTTCGCCGGTTGCGGCGTACGGCGACGGACGGGCGGGGGCGGGTGCCGTCGGGGCCGGTGGTGTGCCAGACGTTGACGAAGTGGGCGACGTCGTGGTCTGAGGGGTTCAGCAGGTCGACGCCCTGTTTGCGGGCGTAGTCGATCCAGTGGCGTACGTCCTGGGAGTACGACCGGACGGTTTCGGGGCGGTATGAGGCGCATTCCATGAAGGCCGCGAGGGATTCGGGCTGGGTGGTGGCCTTGATGCTGCGCCGGATCTCTGCCAGGGAGGGCGGGCGGCCGGGCCCGCGGCGGGGTCCTGGTGTGCGCGTCGCGTCGGTCTCGTCCATGGTCACCCCTCCTAACTCCGCATTCTTGGGCGAATCGGACGTTAAGGGTATGAAACCGGCGCTGTGTTGATCTTGGCCAGCACCGGCGCCGCCGAACGGGTGAAGGCGGCCGGTGCGGGGGTGGTGGCGCCGGCGAGCTCTGGCGACGCTGCGGGGCGCTGCCGGACGGGGTGTCAGCGCTCCCACTGCTGGCGGACCCATGGCGGCGGTGCGTCCCGGCCGGGTTTGAGGTGTTCAGGCACAGACAACTTGAGCGGGGTCGACTCAAGGGGGGTGTCCGTGAGGGCGGGGAACGCGTCGGCGAGCACGGCCGCCGCACCGGCGCGCTGCTCGGCGGGGAGTTCGAGGAGTGCGGCGCGCAGGGAGGCGGCGACCTCGTACAAGCCGGGGTGCGTGCCGCCGTCGCCGTGGTCCTGGTGCTCGTCGTCGGCCGGTCGGCCGGGGGCCTTCTTCGGTCGGCCGGGGGGTGCGAGGACGCCCGCGATGCGCAAGCGCAGTTCCAGGAGCTTGGACAGTTCGGCGTGCGCGGCCAGGGCGCGGGAGGGTTTGGCGCTCTCGGCGGCGCTCTCGGCGATGCGGCGTGCGCGCTCGCTGGCGGCGATGATCTGCCGGTTCAGGGCGGTGGGGGTGTCGACCGGCGGGGGCGGGGGGGCGGCGTCGCACATGAGGGCCACGGTACGGGCGGCGTGGCGGTTCCGGACTGGACAGCGCTAGCACACCATGTGCTAGAGTCGGAGACGTCAGCAGGACACCGCAGACGAAAGGGGGTCCGATGACGCGTGAACGCCTCACGGACCTGAGCAGTACCAACCGGCCGCGGCCGGGGTCGGCGATCTCCCCCGGCGACGTCGTCCGCTTCTCCTACGTCCACGCCCTCCGCGGCACGGTCGAGGCGGAGGGGACCGTTCAGCCGGTCGACGCCCCGCGCACCGACTGGGCCATGCGCCCGGTCTTCAAGGTGACCGACGCCGAGGGACTGACCCGGTGGCCGCTCCAGTCGGGGTGTTTCCGCGTCGACCCGCCGCCGGAGCCCGAAGACGACAGCCCGGCCCGCCCGTTCGACGACCGCAAGGGGTACTGAGCAGATGAACCACACGACCACGGCACCCATGATCCGCGAAGCTCTCGCCGATGAGGGCCTGAGCGCCGAGGAGCGCGCCCCCCACCTGCGGGTGCCGTGCGGCCTGGCAACCGAAATCCTGATCACGGCGGGCGAGAAGTCCGGCCGGGCGCACTTCGACCTCCCGGTGTCCGGGGCCTACGGGTTCCAGGCGTCGGAGTTCGAGACCGGCGAGGGCCAGGACGGCGCGGCCTACGTCTACGCGACCGGCATGCAGCCGACCAAGCCCCTGGAGCAGGAGGCGCGCGCCATGGCGGCGGCCGTGAACCGCTCGGTCCGCGGCGCGACCGGCGCGCCCGCCGCCGTGCTCCTGGCGGCCCCACTGGTCTCCTACCTGGACTGCGCGGGCATGGAGCGGGTGCCCGAGGAGCACCAGGAGCGCGTACGCGCGATCATCGCGGGCGGTGAGACCCGCGCCGACGAGTCCGGGCGCGTGCTGCTGCGGGAGTGCGCCGACGCCTCCATGGACCTGTACGCGCTCAAGACCGCGCTTGACGGCCTGTGGAGGGCGTACGCGGACACCGGCGCCCTGCGGGATGACGAGCTGGAGTGGCATGACGTGCGGCCGTACATGATCCGGGCGGCCCGCAGCGCGGTGCGCGACCGGTGGAATAACCCGCGGTCGTGGTCCGGCATGCGGGCCGGGGCCTGACGGAAACGCCGGTGGGGTGGGGTGCGGCCCGCAACGGGCCGCACCCCACCCCACGGGAAGGGAGGTGACGACGTGGCAGGCGTGAAGCTGAGCCGGGCTGAAGAGCTGGAGTACGGCACGGGGTGGCGGGTTAAGGGTGTGGTCGACGACACCGACCAGTGCGAGCACTGCGGGCGCCGCGGGCTCAAGCGGGTTGTTGCGATGGTGCCGCTGGACGCGGACGGCAACGAGGACGGCGACGCGGCGTATTTCGGCACCGGGTGCGCGGTGGGGTACATCAAGCGGGGCACGCTCCGCGGCCGGGTGACCGGCGCCGCGGTGTGGACGGCCGCCCTGGTGGCCGAGCGCGAACGCGTGGAGCGGCGCCGGTGGGCCGGGGAGATCCTGGCCAAGTACGGGCACGTGACCGGCTTTCACCCGATCCAGAAGGCCGCGGTGTTCTTCGTCTACAACCCGCACACGGCCGACCGGGGCCACGCGTGGGGGGCGGCTGAGGTCGACTGGTTCGTCTCGGAGGCGGACAAGGCGATGGAAGGCGTCCCGGCGGAGACGCGGGCGCAGTACATCGAGCTGGGCCGTAAGGCTCTGGGCCTGCCGGAGCGGCAGACCGCGTGACGCCTCGCAGGGCGCCCCCGCCATGGGGGCGCCCGGGTGGGCTGCCCGTTCGAGCCGGGCCGGTCGCACTCCCACACCCGACGACTAGCACATTATGTGCTAGAGTTCGGGTGTCGGCACGACCACGGCAGACGAGGAAGGACCAGCACATGACGGACCAGTCCCACGGGCTGAAGATCACCCGCGAGCCCCAGCACAAGGGGTTCGAAACGCTCGGCGACGCCGCGAACTGTGGCGAGGATTTTTACCTTCTGGTGGACGGCTCGCGCATCGGCGGTTCGTACTGGTGCGGCGCCGAGTCCGTCAAGGACGGGGAGCGGTGGGCGTCGTGGGGACCGGCGGGGCTGTCCATGGGGCACCGCACCCGCGAGGACGCCGAACAGGCCCAGGTCACCGCGCACGTCGCATCCGGTGCGCCCGGTGTCGTGAAGGACGCGTTCCACGTCCTGGCCGAGGAGATCACGGCCGAGATGGGCGAGGGGTGGGCGCTCGCCCCGCGGGTCAGCGCGCGCCGGTCGCTGCGCATGGTCCACCGCGACGGCCGGGCCGTCGACCTGTGGAACAGCGACGACGGGCGGGTGACCGCCTCCGGCTGCTTCCCTGTCACGGATACCAGCGTCAAGCACCAGGAGACCTCCGCGGCCGTCAGCCGGGGCGCCGTGGCCATCGCGCGGCAGATCAACGGCCCGCGGTTCATGGCCGCCTACGCCCCCGAGTACGCCCGGGTGAGCGCGCACAACGAGCGCCAGGAGCGCCGGGAGGCCGCGCGCCGGGAGGTGCGCGAGCTGCTGACGCAGTACATCCCCGAGGACAAGGGCCGGGGGACCACGTGGCGCCCGTCGATCAGCACCCGGCAGGCGCACGAGAACACCGGTGCGGACAACCACAGCGGGTGGGAGTACACGGATCGGGTCGTTGTCGATCTGGAGTTCCGCGACCTGACGCCGGAGGAGGCCCGCATGATCATGCGCGCGTACTCCATCACCTTCGGCCACACCCCGGGCTTTCTGCGCCCCGCGGCCTGAGCCGCACACGACGTGCGCCCCGCCGGTCGGCGGGGCGCTCCACCTGGAGAGAGGAACCCCAACCACCATGACGACCACCAGGCCCAGCGCGGTTGAGCGGTACGCGGTCCAGTTCGACACGGCGCGGCCGGACGACGAGCCGACCGACGCCAACCTGAAAGGCGCGCTGAGCGGCGGGACGCTGCCGATCCCGCATCGGCTGTTGGACCCGGTCCGTAAGGCGGTGACCGCCTACCGGGCCACGCCGGAGCGGGCCCGGCGACTGGAGGAGGAGAAGAACGGGACCGCTTCCGCCGGCGCCGGTGAGGCGCCGCGCGGGCGGGCGCCGAAGTTCAGCGCGGACACCATCCGGGCCGGGAACCGGACGGATGCGGAGCTGCGGGGCCGGGTGCGGGCGTACCGGGAGGGCGACGCGTACCGGGAGGGCGACCGGGTGGTGACCGGCGGGGCTGCCTCCTACACGCCGGGGCAGTCGCGCGGCCGGGTGCTGGGGGCTGACCCGCAGACGGCGCACGAGGTGCGCAACCGCTACCCGCAACAGTTCGTGATCGAGCTGGATGAGATGTTGCCGCACGGGCGCAAGGTGGTCTCCCTGCCGGTGACGCGGTTCACCCGGCAGACGTGCGGCTGATCGTCCGCCGCTCCGCCCACCCCCGCTCTAGCACATTGTGTGCTAGGGTGGGGGTGTTGCGCGACCACGGCAGACACGAGGAAGGACCCAGCCCATGACGATGGAACGACCGGCGGACGAGATCGGGCCCGGCGACGTGATCGAGTACGCCCCGGGCGGGCTGATGCTCGTCACGATCCCCGGTGAGGCGGAGTCGATCCGGTTCGTGGGGCGCCGGGTGGGGCACCACGGCGTGACCCTCACCGTGCCCGAGGGCGTCACATCGGACGTGTACGCGGTGGGCAAGGCGATGTCCACCCTGCACACCCCGCGAGGGAAAGTCACCGTGCACGAGCGGCGCGCGTTCGCCGCGGGCGACCGGTGCCCGTGCGACCACCACCGCAAGCGCCGCGGCGAGTCCGCGCCCATGGTGCTGCCGCCGGTCGTCGCCGCGGTGGCCGAGCTGCCCGCGGCCGGTGCGGCGCCGGTGACGGACGCGCCGGTGACCGGCTCGGCGGCGGTGACGTCCTCCGCGCCGGTGCGCCGCCGCCGCGGCGGCCCGCTCCAGCGCCCGGCCGGATGCCCCGCCCCCGCCCCCGCCCCGTCGGCGCGGCCGGAGCTGCCCGCGGCCGCCGAGCCGGTGAGCACCCCCACCGGCGCGGCGGGGGTCGCTCACGGCCTGGCGGTGCGCGCCGCGGTGCGGCTGGGCGAGGGGTGGAGCGCGCAGGGCCCGCGGTACGACGGCGAGAAAGCCGGTTACCTGGTGCACACCGACGGGCGGCGGCTGAAGATCGCGCCGGACAACCGGCCCGCGCAGTGGGAGACGCACGTACGGGTGACGGTGGAGTACCCGCGCGACGCGCCGGTGAAGGTGTGGCCCGTGCACTTCCCGGAGACCCGTTTCAAGCACGACCGGCCGGTGTCGGATCTGGTGTCGGCGATCCGGTCCAAGATCCTGCCGACGTATGACGCGAAGTACCCGGAGATCAAGCAATTGACCGAGGAGTACCGCCGGTCAATTGCCGCCGAGGAGTCGTTCGCGGCGCGGATCGCATGCCTGGTGCCGTCGGGGACGCTGGACGAACACGACTCCTCGCGGGTGGAGGCGCGCCCGTTCCCGAGGCACATCGAGCAGATGACGGCCAACGTGTCGACGAGTGACCACCTGCACCGGGTGGAGTTCCGTTACATCGACTCCGAGACGCTGGAGGCGCTGGCGCAGACGTACGGGGCGATGGTGCGGGCGAAGCAGGAGCGGGCGGCGCAGGACCGGCGGGGCCGGTCGGTGGAGGTACGTTAGGCGCGTACCGTCACGTGCAGGCCGCGCCCCCGGTCCCGGGTTCTCCCGGGACCGGGGGCGCGGTCGTTTCGGTCGGTGTGTTGGGGTGTTGCCGGTACCCTCTCTAGCACATGATGTGCTAGAGTCGGAGACGTCAGAGAGACCACGGCACAGACCCGGAGGCATACCCCCATGACCGACTCCACCAAGAACACCACCGACAACACCGGCGCCGACACCGCCCGCGGACTGGTGATGCCGTCGGTGCCCTCCCCGCAGTCGACGGCGGAGGAGATCACCGCCCTGGACGCCTTGCACTTCGGGTGGAACCACAGGGTCATGCGCGAGATCGACCGTCAGCTCTCGTTCATGGGCGGCCTGCCGTACGAGCCGGACGCCCGGCAGCGCGCGGCGCTGCGGGCGTGGGTGACGGCGACGGATGAGCGGATCGCGGACGCGGTCTACTGCACCGAGCAGGACCCCCAGGGCTTCGCGTTCGTCGCCCGCGAGGTGACCGCCCTGGACGACCGGGAGCTGTTGGCCCGGTACGAGGAGCGCAAGCGCGAGACGGCGACCGCGCGCTACCAGGTGCGGGCCGTGGACCAGGTCCCGGCGGCCGAGCGTGAGTGGCTGCGTACGGGCTTCGAGGGCGCGGCCGAGCGGTACGCGGACTCGGACAGCGAGCGGCCCGCCCTGTACCGCGCCGCGGCCGAGGGTTTCCGCGACGTGCGCGGGTTCGTGATCTGGGACCGGTTCAACCACCGGTACGTGGCGACCCAGTGGGGCCGCACGGCCGAGGAGACCGCGCCCGAGTGCGACCGGCTGAACCAGTACCACGAACGCCACTTCGCCGCCGATCTGTGGCGCTGACCGGCTGCTGACGCCCTGCCTGATGCCCCCGCCGCCCCTCCGGCGGGGGCTCGCTTCGCTCTCCCCTTCCCGCCTCTCGTTGAAAGCGAGCCCCGCATGCCCCCCTCCGAGCGCCTGTCGCCCGTGGTCTACCGCGTCACCGAAACCGATTTTGACGGCGCGTCGTTCTGCCACGTCCGCGGCTGGGACGCCATGGCGGCCGGTCACATGGTCAACCGCATGATCCGCCTTGCTGACGAGCAGATCGCCCGCGGCAACGAGCCGGGATTGCTCGTCGACCCGGCGACCGACGCGACCGGCCGCCTGGTGCTGCGCCGCCGTCACCTGTCGTTCGGCAAGAGTGAGGGCCAGGTGTGCGAGCGGTGGCGGACGTGGGAGCTGGAGCCCGTCACGCGGCCGAAGCTGAGCGAGCAGCAGGCCGAATGCCTGGAAGCGGTCGCGAAGTCCCGGCACTGGCCGGGCGAGGACTTCAGCAGGCCGCAGGTGCGCGGCGGGACGCTGCGCACGGTGCAGGCCAGGGCGACCACGGAGATGCGGGTGTTGTGCTCGGGGATGTACTCGATTCCGCCGGCGTCGTGGCGGCGGCTGGTCGAGAAGGGGTGGATTCACCTGCTGTCGGGCGAGGTCAAGCCGATGGAGCCGGTCCGGCTGACGGTGGCCGGGACGGTGGCCCTGGCGCTGCGCGAGCACCAGACCAGTACGTCGTCGCCGGTGGGGTACGTCAGGCGTGCGGGCGGCCGGATGTATGACGGGTCCTCCGCGGTGGTGTGCTCGGCGGGGTGCTTCCGCGGGCGGTTCCTGGACCGGCGGAACCTGGCGGCGGCGGAGGCCCGCGCGCACCGGGCGGAAGCGGTGTTGCTGGCGCTGGGGGCATCGAAGGAGCAGGCCCAGCGGGCGGCGCGCCGGGCGCAGTCGACGCCGGGCGGGGCGGTGGCGGCGTAGCCTGGTGGCTCTTCTCTAGGTCTCGATGGGACCGACCAGCGAAGGGGGGCCCGCCGGTCTTGGACCGGTGGGCCTCCCTTTCGTGTGTCCCCCACCACTGCCTAGCACATTGTGTGCTAGAGTGTGGGTGTCACGACGACCACGGCAGAGACAAAGGAGAACCCGGCACATGGCGACGATCGCCCGCAACCACACCCGCCGCATCCAGGCAGTGAAGGACGCCGCGAAGTTCTGCGAGGTCTACGACCGCAACAGCGGCGAGATGAAGCCCGCAGAGATCGACTCGGCGTTCAGGGACCTGGAGGACTTCCGAAAGGCCCGGCTGACCGAGGACACGCCCGGCGAGAAGTGGACAGTCAACGTTCACCCGAACTGCTGGTACACCCTCACCGTTGAGGACCCGGATATTCTCCGGGCCCGGCAGCTCGCCGAGCGCGAGGAGCGCGAGAAGCGCGAGCGTGCCCGGCGGGAGCGCGAGGAGGCCGCGCGCCTGGCGGCGGCCGGAGCCGGGGAAGAGACCGGCGACCAGGCGGCCGGGGAGGGCGGCGGCTGCTGGTGCGAGGCCGAGCCGTGCCCGATGCCCGCCCAGCACGCCAGCGCCAAGGCCGCGTGCGAGGCGATGGAGGCCAACCAGCGCGCCCGCTGGATCGCGTCCGTGCCCGGGTTCGACGCCTCCACCCGCGCCGCCCTGGAGGCGATCATCAATCGGCACCGTAAGGCCGGGATGACCGGCCCGGCCAGCTCGGCCAGCTCGGCCAGCGCGCGGGCGCTGGTGGCCCGCACGGTCAAGGCGATGCGCGTTCAGGGCAAGACGCACCCGGAGATCCGGGCGCACTTCACGGCCGTACTGAGCGAGGCCCGCGAGGCGGGCGACCTCGGCCGCATCGCGGCGGCCGAAACGTCTCTCGCGGTGCACGCCGGGATGCTGGCCGACATGGCGCGCCTGTCGGCCGGTGCGGGCGCCGGTGCGGCGAAGGTGGAGAAGGAGGCGCCGGTGGCCGCGCTGGCGGCGGCGCCGGTCGGCGTGGAGGAGAAGCAGGACCAGGACCAGGAGGAGGCGGCGCCGGTGAGCGCACAGGGAGGCGGGTTCCGACCGGCGGCGTGGTGGGAGAAGCCGGAGAACGCCGTACACCAGGTTCCGCCGGCGGAGGGTGCGGCGGCGCTGGAGCTTCCGCCGCATGAGGAGGGCTACACGCCGGAGGCGGGGGCGAAGCCGTACCCGATCCGCAGGGTTCGTGCGGCGCTGGAGGCGGCCGGTATCCCGGTGGGGAACACGGACGGTGAGTTCACGGTGTTCGTTGACGGCAAGGACGACCAGAGCGCGCACATGAGGCTGATGCACTTCCGCGGCAAGGGCGCCAAGCCGTCCAAGGGCGCGGGCCGGGACCGGTGGGAGCGGCGGCGCGCTGAGATCCTGATTGCCCTTGTCGACGCGGGGATGGAAGACGTGGAGCTGTCCAACGCCGGCCTGTGGGTGCGGGTGCCGCGCCCGAAGGGTGCGGCGACGGTGGTGCAGCTCGGAGAGAAGGACTACGGGGAGAACTTCGACGCCCCGTACATCGACCAGCCGGTGAGCTTCCCGCAGTACCCGCAGATCACGGGATGGGTGATGCGGCGCAAGTGGGGTCAGGGGTACATCGGTCCCATGTCTCCGTGGATGCACCACACGGGCACGGGTGAGGTGGTGGGGGCGGGTG
Source organism: Streptomyces violaceusniger Tu 4113 (assembly GCF_000147815.2). Classification (NCBI taxonomy): domain Bacteria; kingdom Bacillati; phylum Actinomycetota; class Actinomycetes; order Kitasatosporales; family Streptomycetaceae; genus Streptomyces; species Streptomyces violaceusniger. The sequence continues at coordinate 84,281 of NC_015952.1, forward strand.
CGAGGGATGAGCAGCGGGCGGCGTCGGCGCTGGCGGCGCACTACGGGCTGATGGTGCCGGTGCGGGTCTGGCACGGCTGACGGCCGAGAATGCGACCGGCCGCCTGGGGGCAGGGTTCCCCGGGTGGCCGGTTGGGCGTGGAAGAGGGGGCGCCGGTCAGGGCAGGGCCCGTTCCACGTTGGCCGCCTGGGGGCCCTTCTGTCCCTGCTGGACCTCGAACGTCACGCGCTCGCCCTCGTTGAGTTCGCGGAATCCGCGGCTGTTGATGGCCGAGTAGTGAACGAAGACGTCCGGGCCGCCCTCGCTCTGTGCGATGAAGCCGAAGCCCTTTTCGGCGTTGAACCATTTCACGGTGCCAGTAGCCATGCACGGAGCGTAACTGGCCGTGACGGATTGTGGGAGCGTCCGGGTATCGTACGGCTGCTGAGGGTGCGCGGTACGGTCTGCGGCGGCCTCCTGGCGGGGGGTCAGGAAGGTATCAGGGCCACCGCGCGGCCCAGGAAGCGTGTCAGCGGCTTTCGGGGGGCGGTTCGGGGTCGGGGGTGGGCAGAGTGGCGTCTGTCCAGCAGTAGCCGCCGCCGGGTAGCTCGACCCGCCGACCGGCGACGGCGACCCGATCGATTCCGTGGAAGCCGGGGACCGTCTCCGGGCCCGGTGCGGTGTCCATGCCGGGTCTATCGATGTGAGGGCTGATCAGGTAACCGGGCAAGACGCGGGCTGGCTGGTTCCGGCCGTGGGTTGGCCGGTTTCGGGTGCCGGTACTGGACAGGGCTAGCACATCATGTGCTAGAGTCGGAGACGTCAGAGAGACCACGGCAGACAGGGACCACGGATGCGCACCACCCACCAGGGCCGCGAGATCGAGATCATCGCCCCCAAGAACGCTTACGCCGCCTGCGCCTTCACCATCAACGGCCAGGGCCCCCGCGAGGGCGAGCGCTTCACCGGCCCCCTCGGCGCGTCCGCCGCCGACGTCCTGGCCGACCTCACGCGCCAGATCGACGAACTGGACGCCAAGGGACCCGAGGGCATCACCGGCACGCCCGGATGGACGTTCATGCTGCGCCCCGGATCGTGGGAGGTCTGCACCGCCCCCGGCCTGAACCGCCACATCAAGCCGACCCACGCCCCCTGCAACGAGACCGCGTGCCGCCGCGAGGCCGCCAAGGAAGCACAGAAGAAGGCGTTCGCCGCCGAAGGGCACCCCGCCGCGGGCCCCCTCTCCCAGCAGCTCCAGCGCGCCGGGTTCGAGAAGGCCGACAGCCGCGGCCGGGACACCGAGGGATTCCGCGTCCTGCGCGGCGACCTCGGCGAGGGCCGCAAGAACCCCCGCCGCGGCGTTCGGGTCGTCTGGTACGCAAAGGGCTGCCTGATGCCGCTTGACGGCAAGCCGGGCCGCCTCCAGGAGATCGCCGACTTTCTGACCGGCAAAGACCGGTACGCCGTCCACTACAGCGGCGGGTGCCGTATTGAGGTGCTGTCCAAGACGCACGGGGTGCCCTCACCGAAGTAGCCCCCGCTCCGCAGGGGACCGGCCGCGCGCCGGTCCCCGGGCGGGCGGCCCGTTCGAGCCGGGCCCCGGGCACCGGGACACCGCCGACCGGCGGCTGTCCCCCGACCACGGCAGGAAGGAAGGTCATCACCCATGACGGATGACCGTACGTACGTGTTGCAGCGGGCGAAGGCGGCGGAGGCCCGCACGCGGCCGGTCACGGCGGAGCTGACCGTGAAGGACGGCGCCGCGGTGCTGCGGCTGCTGGACCGCGACGGGAACGTCGGCGCCGACCGCTACCGGATCACGCTCCCCGGCTCGGTCGACTACCTGTCCGGCCCCACCCTCACCCTCGCCGGCGAGTTCATCGCGGCGGCCGGGTTCCGGCTGGACGGCGGATGGAACGACCCCACCGAGTGGGACACCCCCGACGGGCAGAAGGCCCGGACCGCGATCGACGTCACGCCGGAGTACCTGGCGTACGTCGGCCGCAAGTTCGGCCCCATGCCCTCCCTGGGAGAGCGTCCGGAGGGGATGAGCGCGCACCACAACGGGTGGGGCTCCTGGCAGCTCTGCTATCAGAACCGGCGCTTCTTCGACCTGAAGTGGGCTCCGCGCCTGACCGGCCCGGAATGGACGCTGTGCAGCCTCATGAACGGCAACGGCGCCACCGAGCACCAGGACCCGCAGGAGGCCATGGCCGCGGCCGTGGACCGCGTGGCCGCCTCCGACGCCCGCCGGGACGCGCGGGGGCAGCAGTGAACAGCGACGTCCAGCCGTGGGCGACCACGGAAGAACTCGCCGCGCACTACATCGCCCGCGCGCACCAGCTCGCCCACGAAATGCGGTTCGCGAACCTGCGCGTGGCCCGCGGCTCGTTGCAGTCCGAGCGTTCCTGGCGGGCGGCGGTCGACGAGCGCAAGGAGTCCCAGCGCGCCGAGATCGAGACCCTGCGGGCGCTCGCCCGGGACCTGGTCCCGTCCGCCGAGCGCTACGCCGAGGTGGCGCAGGAGGCCATCCGGCGGGCCGAGGACGTGACGTGCTCGCAGTGCTACGGCCGGGTGTTCGTCCCGGGCGACGCCGACGGCAGCGCGCCGCGGTGCGCCTTCGGGGGCTCGGTGCGGGGCTTGGACGGTGAGCGGTACTGGCGGTGCAGCGCCTCTCACACCGTGGCCCGGGGCGCCGTCCCGCCGTTGCACTGACCGGCGCGGGGCCGGGCCGTCGTCGGCGGCGGCCCGGCCCCCAGCTCAGTTCATCAGATCACGAAGAGAGAGGAACTCACAGGTGGGAAGCACGACGGTTGACGAGACCTACCCCGGCGAGCTGGCGGCGCTGCGCGGCCTTCTCGGGCAGGTGCGCACGATTGCCCGGCACGGCACGATCGAGGCCCTGCGGGACACGGTGGACGAGCACGACGAGACCGAGCGGGCCGCCCTGGAGGCCCTGCCGTGGGCCCCGGAGGTGGGGGCGCTGTACCTGCTGCCGGGCGTGAACGGTGCGCCGGACCGGGTGGCGCGGGTCATCTCCGAGAGGCTGTGGCGCAAGCGCCTGACCCCGGTGGGCGGGGGGACGGACGTGGTGCGCACCTTCAGCCGGTCGTCGCTGCGGTTCGAGGACGAGGACACCGACCGGCGCGGGCGCCGGGCCGGGTACTCCCGGGCCGGTCGGCTGGTGCTGCTGACGACCGGCGGTCAGGTCATGGGGCACCCGGCCGAGATCAAGGCCCTGCGCACGTTCGAGCTGCCGGAGATCCCGACGTCGGACAACGCAGCCACGCGAGCCCTGGTCAGCATCCGCGACGCGGCGAAGACGGCCGGTCTGCTCATGGACGTTGTGCAGGCTAGCGATTTGAAGCAGATGCCGGGGGAGATCCCCGAGTGAGCCTGTCCCCCGAAACCCGTGACTCCGTGATCGTCGGGGTGTCGATGGCGGTCCTGTTCCTGGTCGCCAACTACACCATCAGCACCCTCGCCCGGTGCGCGGAAGGAGTGCTCTTACAGCGGCATCGGGAGGAGCGGGAACGCCTCGCGGCGTCCGAATCCCCCGCGGTGGAAGCGGAACCGGAAGGCACCGGCGACGACCCCGGCGAAGACCCCTCTTCGCCGTCGCCCGGCACCGCCACCGGGACCCCTCTTGAGGGGTCGGAAAACCCCCGCTCCACCACCCCCCGGAAGGGGTCCGCCGGACCCCCTCCCGCCGGCGAGTGAGACCCCCCGCGCGGGCCCTGATCGAGGGCCCGCGCGGGGTGTTTTCCGGCCCCGCCGCGGGGTGGATTCCCACCCCTGCGCCGGCGGGATTCAGGGGTGTTTCCGGGGTGGTCTCCGGCGCTTCTCCCCTGGCTTCCGCCGGCGAGGTAGACCTGCCCCCGGGTATTGCGGTCTACCTGCCCTCTGACCTGCGGTTTTGTAGATCACTCTACCCGGGCGGTAGACCTCGGTAGGTCATACCAAAACGGACATAAAGCGTCCACGAGGGGGGTTGGGTGCATCACGCACCTACCCTGGCCGGGGGGCGGAGAGCAGCAGCCGACGAGCACCATGGAACCCGACAGGAAGGACGTCTGACACGATGAGCAGGCAGAGGCCACGGGCCCTGATCGAGACCGACAACGAGAGCGGGGACGTGCGCGTGACCGTGCGCGGGAGGGACCTTGCGGGACCGGCTCCGCGGATGACGCTGGACGGGTACACCGGCAGTCGGCACCCGGATGACCCGCCGCTGACCGATGACCAGTGGGACCACCTCAAGCGGGCTTGCCAGGAGCGAAGCGGAACGCCGGTGTTTGGACCGGCAGAAGTCCGCGGGCGGGCCCTGGACAGCCGCGAGTCGGCCGCCCTGGCGCTCGCCCACCACGGCTACGCGACCATGTGGCGGGTGCGGATCGAAGGCGACTGCGCGGCGTGGGCGATCGTGCCCACTGAGTCCGGCCGTGCGGCGCTGCGCGACCACTTAGTGGCCGGTTCGGGTGATGCTGCCGGGCAGGAGCCCACCGCCTGAGTGCCCGACCCCGAGGCGCCCCCGTCCCCTCCCCCGGGGGCGGGGGCGCCGTCGTTTCCGCTGCCCACCCGAGGAGTAGCCGTGTTCACCTCCCGCCCGCGCAACCTGCGCACGTTCCTGCATGACGCGTCGATCAAGGCCCTGAAGTGCGCCAACGAGGCGCGGACGGGGGCGAGCGGGGACCCGGTGGCGGCCGGGTCGGCGCGGGTGATGTCGGCGGCGCTGGCGGAGGTGCGCGATGCACTGGATCTGCGGGCGCCGTGGCTGACGGACTACCCGCAGGTGGCCCATGTGCTGATGGAGACGGAGCGGGTGGCGGCCCCGGCGGGGTTCCGGCTGGCGATGTCGGCGGAGGAGCTGGCCCGGCTGATCGTGGACGAGGTCACCGAGGCCCGCGCGGCGGCGGCGGCCGAGGCCGAGGCCGAGGGTGAGGCCGAGGCCGAGGGTGAGGGTGAGGCCGAGGCCGAGGGTGAGGGTGAGGCCGAGGCCGAGGGTGAGGGTGAGGAGGGGGCGGGCGCGCAGTAGGGCGCTGGCCGCCGCCCCTGGGGCGTGCTCGTGTCCGTCTCGCCGGCGGATGCGGGGGCGCCCTTTTTGCTGCCGTTTCGTCAGGCGCATTCCGTGACGTAGGGCACAGATGTGTAGGAATGGGGCCGGGGTGCGCTACGGTGACCACGTCGCGTATACCGGGTAGACATTACGGCCTGGCGAACGTCGGCGTACCCGGCCGTTAACCGGGCACGAAAAAGGCTCTGACCAGCACCGTTAATGCCGGTCAGAGCCGCGCACCGCCCCCGAGAGAAACCGCTACAGAACCCCTTGGAGGGACACAGCCATGCAGCTTACCCATGCATTGAGCTGGACCGAAGAGCAGTTGGCCGGTCAGAAGAGGCTGCAAGACCGCCTCCAGGAAGCCCGTCGAGCGCCGGTGGAGGGCAACCCCGTCCCCGAGGAAGCGCAGCGGGCCGGGACGCTCGACGACTGACCGGGCGTCCGGGGTCGTCCTCGCCTCGTCCTTCCTCCTTCGGGGCGAGGGCGGCCCCGGCCGACCGGCCAGCCCGCCCCCGTGCGGGTGTTCCCCCAGCTCAGAACGGGACTCCATCGTGAAAGCACGTCTTGCCGCCGCCGTTTCCGCTGCCACCGCGAGCGCGGCCCTGATCACCTTGGCCACGGCGACCGGCGCGAACGCCGACAGCTCCGGGTCGCAGGTGACGACCTACCCGAACGCCTTCTACGGGACCGCCAAGGGCGGCACCGGCGGCCTGATCCTGCGGGACCGGGCCGGGAACCCGACCGCCAGCGGGATCGGCGAGGGCACCCGCTTCAAGATCGAAGCGACCTGCTTCCGGGCCGACGGGGTGGAGCTGCTGAAGGTGGTGCAGACCGAGCCCGGGGGGTGGGGAAAACTCTACGAGGGGTACGTGCGGCGGGCCTTCGCCAACGTGCCGCCGTCGCTCCCCTGCTGATCTGCGAGTTCCGCCCCGTGCCCCGCGCCGCTTCCGACCGGCGCGGGGCACGGGCGTTTCCCCTCCCCCGACTAGCACATGATGTGCTAGAGTTAGGTGTTCCACCGACCACGGCAGAGAACCGAGAGGACCCGCACATGCCCCGAGCAGCAACGAAGAAGCGGCCCACCAGCCGCATCGAGGCTCTACAGGCCATCATCGACACCCCGTGCACCGACCCGAAGTGCCAGGCCGCGGGCGTCTGCGGCCACGCGGGCGAGAAGGAGGCCGCGCGCACCCAGCTCGCCCGCATCCTGGGCAACGTCAAGGCGCGCCAGGACCAGGCCGGGGAGAGCGGCGGCGACGCCGAGCCGGGCCTGTTCGGCTCCGAGGAGTACCGCGCGGCCTGGGCGAAGATCATGGAGCGCGGCTATGACGACCACGGCAACCAATGGTGGGTCGGCGCCAAGCACCGCCAGGCGTCGCACGCGGGCCCGGTGACGTACGCGCAGGCCATCCGCCAGGACATCAAGATGGCCCGCCGCGCGGGCCGCTTCCCCCTGGTCGACCCGGCCGACGGCGCCGCGGCGCTCTCCGTGCAGGCCGTGGAGCTTTTCCGCTTCGACCCGATCGGCCAGGCCCCCGCCGAAATCAAGATCAGTGTCCGCAAGGACGGCGGCGGGGTCCACATCACCGTGAAGGACATCCCCCTCGCCTGGGGCTGGATCACGGAGGAACACGCAGGTCAGGGCGGCAAGAAGTACACCAACTACCGGGTGACGGCCGAGCTGGAGGAGCTGGGGCGCGAGCTGCGCCGCGTGGCCAACGCGTACAACGCCTCCTACGGCTCCAACCTCATGACCGACTGCTACGCCTCCGCCTTCACCGCCAGCGTCCTCGCGGTGAACCCGGACGGCTGGCACGTCTCCATCTGACCTGCTGCGATAAGGAGCCTGACGTGACTGTCTTCCTGCAATTCACCCCGGCCGCGTCCACCCCGGAGCACCCGGTGGCGGCCGGACCGCTGGAGTTCTTCCCCTCGATCGAGGCCGCCCTGCGCGAGGTGACCGCCCGCGGCCGGGACAGGACCGGCCGCCGGGCCGAAGCCGCGGCCACCGACAAGCACACCTCGCCCGAGCACGAGCGGGTGCGCGAAGCGGTGGACTTCCCCGAGGCCCGCGAGGGTGAGGGCGGCTGGGTGGCGCTGGTGTGGTGGCGCCGCTCCGGCGAGAAGCCCCCGCAGCCGGGCGAGCCGACCGGCGAGGTCTGGCTCTCCGCCGGCGGCGGCAAGGTGGACCGCAAGCGTACGGATTCCGCCGCCTGGGACACCGGCCGGGCGGGCAACGGCGCCAACGCCGCCCGCCGGAAGGCGTCCGCATGAGCCGCCCGCCCCTCACGTACTCGGGCCTGGACCTGAAAGGCTCGTACGCCTACCGGCTGCGCTTCACCGCCCAGGAATGGGCCTGCATCGCCGAGCTGCTGGCCGATGCGCCGTACGACGTGAACGACCGGGCGCGCGAGGCTCTGAAGGAGTGGGCCGAGGACATCGGCAAGGCGTACGACATCGAGCCCCGGCGGCTGGTCCTCTTCGAGGCCCCGCAGGACTGGGCCGATTTCCTCTGGTACGTCCTCACGCTGCCGTCGGCCTCCGAGCTGGAAGACCTCGCCCGGTCGATGCGCTCCCAGGTCATGCGGATCAACCGCGAGACCAGGCGCCGCAACCGTGACCGGTACTGGGATTCCCTCCGTGCCGACGCCCGCCGCCGCAAGCGCTGATCACCCTCTGTACGGCCCTGTGTGGGCCGCTGACGCCCTCCCGGGCGCTCGGCGGCCCACTGGCTTGCCCCGATGCCCCTACGGCCCTTCTGGAGCCTTCCGTGCCCCTGACGATCCCCTTCCCGCGCCCCCGCCGGTGGCGGCGGGACCCCGAAACCGAGCGCATCGTGCGCGGCCTGCACCGCCGCATCCGCGCCGGCGAGTACCGGCCCGGCACCCCGCTCCCCTCGCTGGACTGCATCGAAGCGACCTGTCGCCCTGTCTGGTCTACCTCGGCCACCTCGGCGATAGAAGTGCTGGTCAAGCAAGGTGTGGCCCGCTTCCCGCTGGAGGGCGGCGGCCGGTACTGGGTGGCCTTCACGCCCACCCGCCGGTCCCTGATGCTGGAGCGCGCCGTACCGGTCGACGAGCCCGCGCTGTGGCACCTGTACCGGCCTGAGCGCTCCCCGTTCGGGGTGCTGGAGCCGCCGGAGGCCCGGAGCCTGTGCGGCATCTCCATGAGCCTGTACGACGGTTCCATGCGCACCCTGGACCCGGCCCGCGCAACGTGCGCGGCGTGCTGCCGCCGCTACGCCGACGGGGCCATACAGACTGAGCCGCACACCCCGGCGGCCCGCGTCTCCTGACCGGCGCCGCGCACGTTTCCACCCACGACCCCCGTTTGCTGCACGGTTTGCGACCGTGACGAACGGGGGTCGTTCGCGTTCGTTCGCGAACGAAGTGACCGGTGCACAGAGGTCCATATGACGACGACGCGACGCGGCGAACGGTTCAAGATTTGACGAACGCTTCGCCCGCCCCGCGCACGGTTGCGCGCCCGCCGACGGCGCGCACGGTTGCGGATTCGTGCACGTCGGAACCGTTCGTCAAATCTTGAACTTTTCGCGCACGGATGGCCTCGCGCACGGTTGCGGGAGGGCCGCCGCCCCGCAAGCGTTCGCGAACCGTTCGCGAATGAATGGCATTTCTCCAGATCAGACGTGGTGGCGCAGAGTTCGCAGTCCACGAAAGCGTTCGTCGGGAGGCCCGGCCGATCCGTGCACGGTCGTGGAAGCGTGCACGAGGAGACTCCCGCGGCCGCCCAAGTCCGTTCGCGAAAAGTTCAACGTTGAACCTTTCGCGAACGGACTTGGGGAGGCCGGGAAAGCCTGCGCGCGGCATCGCGAACCGTTCGTCGACCCGGGAACCGTGCACGAAAGGTTTACTGTTGAACTTTTCGCGTGGGGGTCCGGTGAGGGTCGGCGCATGGTTTGCGTACGGGATTCGTGCGCGTCCTCGCGCATGGTTCGTGGCACCGGACGACCGGCCGGAGGCGAACCGTTCGCGAGCCGCCGCGATGCCCCGAACCGTGCACCGCGTCTACCCGGTTGCCATCACTAGCATGTCATGTGCTAGAGTCCTGGGGACCGATCACCACGGCAGCGAGAGGAACCTGTATGTCTGCCAGCACGAACGGGCGTGAGCGCCCGTGGTACCTGAAGCACCCCGACGGCGGATGGATCACCGACTATGAGGGCCGCAGCCTGCGGGCGGTACGGCGGCCGTTTACGGAGGACCCGAACGCCAAGTGGGCCGTGTACGAGGTGACGGGGAACTCGCCGGAGACGGTGAAGGAGTTGTTCCTGGCCGAGGGGCCCAAGTGTGATACGGCCGTGTTCAAGGCGATGGACAAGCTCGACAAGAACGACCCGCGCAAGCCGCTGCGGGACGAGGAGATGGCCGCGTGGTGCATCAAGGTGTCGACGATGGCGTATCCCGACGCCGTGAACTTCGAACCGGTGCGTACGGGTGACAGCCTGACCGGCGAAGTCGTCGGCTGGACCTTCCACGTGGACAAGGGGTCGGTGCGGCGCTTCGGCTGGGTGGCCGTCGACCGGCGCAAGGCGACGGCCCTGGAGGACTACCGCGAGGACGCCGTGGTGGCGCTGGTGGCCACGGTGAGCACCTCGCCCGCGGAGCACCTGGCGCTTCCGGCGCGGGCCGCTGCGACGTCGCGGGCCGTCATGGCTCTGCCGGTCGAGCGCGGCACCTGCCCGCGGTATGTCGCGGACCCGGTGGTGAACGCGGCGCTGGAGGCGCTGGGCAAGAACCTGCCGCACTACCACCCCATGCGGCTGCCGCTGGCGGAGGTGACCGACCGGTACGAGATCCGGGAGCGGGAAACCTACCCGGCGGCGGCCCGGGGTGCGCTGGTGCTGCCCGAGGAGGGGCCGGTCGTGCACGGGGCGCGGGTGTTCGGGTACTGGCTGGAGGGCGGGGAGTGGTTCCGGCCGCGCGACATTGCCGCCTCGGTGCCGCTCCAGGTCATCGCCGAGCGGCTGTCGAAGGCAGGATTCTCGATCGAGTCCGTCCGTGACGGGCGGGTGAGCGCTCTGTACCACGCGCCCGAGCCGGAGGGCGGGGATGCGGCCACCGAGTACGGCGACGTGTGGTCGCTGTCGAACGGGAGCGGGTTCGAGATTGCCGTGATCGAGGGCGGGTCCGACGACACGATGATGGACCTGGCCCGCTGCCTGCCGCACGTGCGCGTCACGATCGAGAACGAGGGCGGCGTCGTGCGCCGGCGGTTGTCGCGGTGGGAGATCGAGCGGCGCCGTGCGGCCGGGGACGACCCGGCGGACCTGGCCATCCACCACTGCGAGGAGCGCGGTCACCAGGAGTGCGGCTCGGGGACGCGACTGGTCGAGCTGGACCCGCAGGGTCACGGCAGGATCACCCCGGCGCCGGTCCGGGAGGTGGAGGCCGCGGACGGGGGCACGGTGCCGGAGCGGCAGTTGCCCACGTACGTGAAGGGGACATGGCTGCTGGGGATCGACGGCAAGCGCCACCAGGTGTGGGAGACGGTCTGGCGCGAGTGGGACGGCGCGGCAGTGGAGACGGTGCTCACCACCACGGGCGAGGAGCACCCGGCGGCGCGGCTGGTGGAGTTCGAGGGCGGGCAGCGGCGGGTGGAGACGGACGCGCACAAGGGCGACACCGCCGCCGAGCGGTCGCCGATCCTGAGCCGTTCGCCGCTGGCTGACATCTGCCCGCCCGGTCACCCGCACGTGACGGCGGCGGCCGAGGCGCTGGAGGCGTTCCGTACGGGGCCGGTGGAGGACCGGGAGAAGTGGGAGAAGGCGGCGGAGGAAGCGGCCTTGTGGGCGGCGGCCTGGTTCTTCCAGGGCACGGGTGAGCTGACGGTGGGGATGTGGCGCACGGTGGTGCGGTGCGCTGTCGAGCTGTACGCGCGGCGGTTCACCATCAGCCGCCCGCACGCGTTGGACCCGGAGCCGGAGCGCAACAGCTTCTTCGGGGCCGGGCGCCGGTCGCTTGAGGACCGCAGCCCGGAGGGGTACCAGCAGGTTCTGTCGGCGGCCCGGCACTGGGTGCGCTCGCTGAACAGCCCGTGGGACGCCCAGGAGCGGGAGAGTGCGGACCGGGCGATGTGGAAGGCGGCCGAGGCGTTCGCGGCGGAGTTCGGGACCGAGGACGCCAACGAGTGGGTTGCGCCGGTGCGGTACCTGGCGGAGGTGCACGCGATGACGCTCGTGGACGAGGGCATCGCCAAGTGGTCGCGCGGGGAGCGCTGACGGCTCGTTGGACATGACGGCCGGGGCCTGTGTGCCTGCCGAGGGCCAGGCCCCGGCCGTCCTATCACTCACTACGGAGGAAGTTGATCATGGCACTTGATCTGTCGCGGTTTCACGCGACGCCCCGGGAGATCCACGCGGCGCTGACGGAGGCCCTGGCCGAGGACGTGTATCTGCGGTTTCAGCAGATGATCGGTGCGGCGGCCGTGCGGGAGGCGGCCGAGGGCCTGCGGGAGCAGGCCGGGCAGGACCGGGCGCGGGCGGCGGAGGCCGGGGAGCTGGGCCGGGCGGCCGAGGAGGGCGCCCAGGCGGTGACCGGTGCGGCTGACGCGGTGGACCCGGACTGTGACGGCGGGCCGTGGCCGAGCGTGCTCGTGAGGCATTTCGGGCGCGCTGATGAGGCGCCCGAAGCGCCGGTGGGCGCGGGCGGTGCGCTGCGGGCGCACGGCCGGTGCCAGGAGCGGGCGCCGCGGGGTTCGCGGGTGGGGGTGTGTGACCGGCCGCTGGATTCGCTGGGCCGGTGCGCTCGCGCCGGCGAGCACGTCCAGGCGCCGGAGGACGCTCCGAAGGAGGCCGGGGAATACCTGTTCTGCGGGGCCGATCTGGGGCGCGGGGAGCCGCCGTTCACCTGCAACCGGCGGGTGGCCCACAAGGGCCGGTGCTCGCCGCGGATGGACACCGGCGAGCGGCGCGGGGCGGGGGTGTCGGCATGACCTGGAGTCTGGGCAGCCCTCTGCCGGAGGGCTGGAGCATGGAGGGCAGCGGCGGGTACTTCCCGGCGCAGAAGAGCCTGCACCATGCGCCGTGCGGGTGGACGTCGTTCCGGACGTACGACTTCGCGTTGGAGTCGTCGGCGGTGTGGCAGGCGATCGGTGAGCACGAGTGCCTGGGGGGGCCGGTGGGTTCTTCGGGTTGAAGGACTCCGCGCTGCGCGAGGTGTGGTGGAAGCAGGCCGCAGCGCTCTTCGAGGAGCACCACCCCGCTCACTGACCGGCCGCCGTTCCGGCATGCTGTCACCACCGACCGAGAGGACCGCCCGCCGTGAAGGCCGAGGACATCCGCCTGAGCTACACCAACCCCGTCACCGGGGAGAGGGCGTCGCGTGACGCGGGCCGCCAGTACGTCGAAATCGACGGTGTGCTCCTCGTCGTGACGCACATCTACCGCAGCCGCGGTTTCCCAGACTGGTCCGCTAAGGCGTTCACCGGTCACCTGGAGAGCAGTGCTCACCTGGAATGGGCGAAGGCCGGGAACGCGTTCGGCTTCGCGCACCTCCGCCGCCGGGATCTGCTGGCACAGATCGCAGCAGATGTTGGGACCGAGGAGTGGAAGCAGAAGCGGAACGCGTGGCTGGCCGTGCCACGCGACCGGTGGGCACCACGCCGATACACCATCGAGCGGCGGGGTGTGGGGGACTGGTGGGCGGTCCCCAGGTACCCGCAGAGGGACCGGGAGCGCGGCCCGTACCTGAGCGAGGAGACGGCGCGCGCCGACCTCGGAGACGCTGCTCGCTGAGACAGCGAGCACAGCCGCGTGACGCCCAAGGGCCCCAGTTCCTCGAACCGGGGCCCTTCGCGTTTCGGGTGCGCCCCGCCTCACCGCCGTGGGGGCAGGGCGCACCCGTGAGTCGGCTAGCACATGATGTGCTAGAGTGGTGCCAGTGCACGACCATGGCAGACAGGAGAGCCCGGCATGACCATTCCCACGGCGGACGCGGAGGCGGAGCGCATTGACTTCGACCTGGCCCGTCTGATCGCCCGCTCGCTCAACGAGAAGCAGGCCCACCAGCTCCGCAACATCTACGAGCGCGACCTTCACAGCGGCGGCTGGAGCGACCACCGCGTGAACCAGGCGCTGCACCGGCGCGGCCTGGTGCGCTACATCGTCAGCGACATCAGCTACCACCGCGGCGGCGGGGTGTGGAAGACGCGCATCCGGGTCACCGACGTCAAGCCCACCTTCGCCGGTGTCCAGGTGCTGGAGGAGTGGGAAATCCTCCACGCCCCCGGCGGCTACGGCGGCCCCGAGCTGGGCAGCGTGCAGCGGTACGCGCTGGAGTGCCTGGTCGACAAGAACAGCGGCCGGTGGTGGCCCGGGTGCGGCTGGTCAATGACGTCCGCCTTCCAGACCACCCGGATTCTGGACACCCTCGTCGCCCGCGGGCTCGCCGAGCGCGGCGCCACGGAGGCCGGGGACCCGATGTTCACCGTGACCCCCATGGGCCGCGCGGAGGCCCGCCCGCACTGGCGCAAGCTGCTGGACGTGCGCAACCTGCGGGAGACCCGCTTGGGCAAGGACGCCGCCCAGTCCCTCGGCCCGCGCCGGGCCAAGGCCGCCGAGAAGGCGAAGCCCGCGGGGAGTGCCGGAGGCCACGGCTACCGGTGGCGGGACGTACGCGAAGTCGAGGCGATGGGCAACCTGGACGTGAACGACGTCTTCGTCAAGCCCGGCACCGGCACCGCGTACACCGCCTACGGCGACGGGTCGGTAACCCCCCGCGGCCTCGCGTGGGGAACCGAGCTGGACGGCATCGCGTGGACGGTGAAGGGCCGCATCGGCGAGACCTTCATCTGCGAGTCCCACACCGGCAGGCACACCAACGAGATCCTGCGCGCCGGCGTCCGCGTACTCAAGGTCGTCACCTCGCAGAACGGGGGCGGCAAGTGACCGGGGAACGGATCGAAGAGGGCATGAAATTCCAGTACTACCGCGAGCGCCTGGACGACCTGAACCTGTTGGACCGGGCGGTCCCGGTTCCCCTGTCCGGGGACGGCTTCGACCTCGCGGTGCCGGTCGGCGGCCGTCGCCGGTCGGGGGTCTGCGACGCGGACCCCGTCCGGGCCGCCCACGCCATCGTCTCCATGCTCGCGCAGCCGGAGGAGTTCCCCGATCTGCGGTGGGCCGATGACGAGCAGCGGCTGAGGTGGGGCGTGGACCCCGAGGACGCGATCCCGCAGCAGCAGTGGGAGACCGAGCCGCGCGTGCCCGAGCTGAGCGAGGAGGCGTACATGCGGGTGATGGGCATCCTGTACGGCTACAGCGACGAAGCGATCCAGAAGTTCATCCGGCACCACGGGTTCGCGGAGGACGGCCAGTGAGCATTTCAGCGGAGGGCATCGAGCGGGAGACGCTGGAGGCGCGCATCCAGCGCCGCACCGGCGCCGCCGGTCTCGCCCAGGCGGCGGAGTCGGTGCTGAGCGACTTGGAGGAGGTGCTGTCGACGCTGGCGGCCGAGGAGCGGGTGGCGTACTCCGATGTCTGTGCGTTCCGTGCCTCCGCGGCCCGGCTGATCGGCGTCCTGCGGGCGCGTGCCGAGAACGAGGAGCAGGCCGGGGAGGTGGAGGTCTGATGGCGCCGGTCCGCTACCGCCTGAACGGCCCGTGCGGGGACTGCCCGTGGCGCACCGACGTCGAGCCGGGCCAGTTCGAGGCGTACCGGTTCGACTCGCTGAAGACCACCAGCACGCAGCCGGAGGTCACGTCCGCGGCCGACGTCCTGGGGCAGCCGATGTTCGCCTGCCACCAGACCCAGGAGGGCCGCGAGCAGGCGTGCGCGGGCTGGCTGGTGGTCGCCGCGGCGCAGGGCAACCTGCGTATCCGGCTGGCGCTGGCGACCGGCGACCTGCCGCCCGAGGCGGTGGAGCCGGGCCCCGGCTGGCCGCCGCTGTTCGAGTCTTACGACGCGATGGCCGACCGGCAGGGGCGCCCGGACGACGGGCACGGGGAGATCAAGCCGCCCCGCCAGGGACGCCGGGGAGGGCAGGCATGACCATGCAGGGGGACGCGGCGGCCGAGACCGCGCGCCGGGTCGCCGAGGCGGCCCGCTCCGACCTGATGAGCGCGATTGGCATGATGGAGGCGCCGCAGGTGCGCGAGGCGTTCGCCGAGCACCTGCCGGTCCTGGAGCAGGTGGCCCGCCGCCTCGCGGAGGACTTCCGGTGAGCGCCGCGGCCCGGCCCTGGCGGCTGCCCGGCTTCACGAAGTGGGGCACCGGCCTGTGGTGCTTCAGCTACCGCTACGCCCTGTACTTCGTGTCCAAGGACGCTGAGGGCCGGTGGCAGGTGGTGGCCCAGGGCAAGGAGTCCGTGCTGATCGGTCCGGGCGGCCGGACGAGGGCTGCGGCCGTACGGGCGGCACTGGAGGCAATCGACGCCGTCCACCAGGACCAGGAGCAGGAGAAGGGAGCACGATGACCACGCAGCAGGAGCAGCAGTGTCCGGGGTGGCACCACTGGCGCTACGAGCAGGCGACCGGCAGGACGTACTGCCGGGAGGACGGGCGTGAGGTGCCCGCGGCCGAGCGGGATGCGCCGTACCGGCCGGTGCGGGTGTAGCTGAGGGTGCGCGTCCGCGGCCGGTCCCCGGGATGACGACCGATACGGCTCGGGGGCCGGTCGCGGGCGCGCGTGCATGAACCGGCCCTGCCCCCTGCCGGGGGTGGGGCGCCGGTGTGCGGGGTGAGGGTACCTCCGTTCGTCGGCATGCATTTCTCTAGCACTTCACATGCTAGAGTTTTGGGCTGTTGGACTACCGAATGCGAAGGAAACGAACCCACGATGAGCAGCGAGAACGAGACCACCGAGAGCGCCGAGGGCGCCGGGAGCAAGGCAGCCGCCTCCAGCGGCACCAACAAGCGCCAGAGCCCATGGGTCCGCAAGGACACCTGGTACGGCGCCAAGGCCCGCGCCGACGAGGCCGGGGCCGACTTTGCCGCCGACATGCGCGACCTGGTCACGGCCTACGCCGACGGCCAGTTCGACATCGACCCGCGCGAGATCCCGGAGAAGGACCCCAGTCGCGCCGGCCGGGCGCTCTTCCCCACCGAGGACGGCTGGAAGCGCGCCAAGGCCCGCGCCTACCGCGAACACGGCGCCTCCGGCTCCGTCCTGGCCGAGTGCATCGCCCTGCGGTACATGAAGGGCCAGGTCAAGGTGCAGCGCACCGTCACCGTCACCGAGGCTCAGCCCGTGCGCCGCAACCTCCTCAACCAGGACGGCGGCGACGGCAAGGGCTCCGGCTCGCCGAAGAAGGCGTGATGCGGTTATTCGCCCGATGGAGGTACACCACGTGCACGGCATGCAGTAACTTCCGCAAGGGGTGCCGCCGCGGCGTCTGCCGCCTGTGTGTCTCGCGTGCCGTCACCGGCGCGCCGGGACGGACGCCACGCCCCGGAGGACCGGCCAGGGTCTCCGGAGCGTCCGGCCGCTCCGACTTCCGCCGTGAGGTGACCTACGGCCTCGCCGGCGATTCAGCGGAGGGCATTCTCGCCCGCCTGCTCCGCGGCGCCGTCTCCTTCTTCGACTGACCCGCCCAGAGATCAGGAAGACCGCGAGAAGGGCCCCCAGGGCTCCCGTACGGCCGTCACACCGGCCGGGAGACCCCTCGGGGCCCTTCCTGCGTTCCAAGGGCCCTGGGCACGGCTGAACGCCCCCGTCAGGACGCTGTATACACAGCCGCGCCCAGGAAGCGACACCATAGCCGCCCGGCGGCCGGGCGTCGGATCAGATGAGGAGTCCCCACCCGCGACCGGTTTGACGCGGGGTTCGTTGACGGGGCATGAGTCAGTCGATGCGGCTTTCCGGCGTCCTGGTCCCGGGGACCGGACGGCACCGCCGCACCAGGAAAGCCCAGGAGCCCGCCATGCCTGATGACCCGGTGGTCCGGCCGCCGTCCGTGTTCGACGCTGAAGACCTGGTCGACGCCGTCACCGACCTGTGCTCGCGGGTCGGCGCGCACAGTGTCGAGATCGGCTACAGCCTGCGCTCGGGCCAGGAGTCCGGACCGGCTGACTGGTACGCATACGCCGCCTACTACGGCGGGGCGATCAGCGAGCGGGGCCACCCGTCACCGGCCGCCGCCTGCTACGCGCTCGCCTGCCGCCTGGTCGCCGGGGTGCACTGCGCCTGCCGTCTTCCTGTCGCGCTCGACCCGGGCCGTACGCCGGGGCTGACGCGGCCGTGGGCGGCCGGGGAGCAGTGGGGCATCAGCGAGGCGCGCGAGGCTGGTTGGTGCCTGTGGGAGCCGTACATGAAGCGGTGGCGGGCGGGGTGCGGGATGCTGCCGTTCGAGGTGCCCGGGTCGGCCGTCGCCGAGCTGCCAGCGGCGGCCGGTGATGCGTCTGAGGGGGGCACTCCGGCGCTTCTGCTTCGAGGTGCCCGGGTCGGCCGTCGCCGAGCTGCCAGCGGCGGCCGGTGATGCGTCTGAGGGGGGCACTCCGGCGCTTCTGCTTCGAGGTGCCCGGGTCGGCCGTCGCCGAGCTGCCAGCGGCGGCCGGTGATGCGTCTGAGGGGGGCACTCCGGCGCTTCTGCCATGACGACCGCCTCCCCGGCGTGCATGCTGGGTCACTCAGATCACGGATCATCCGAAAGTAGGAGACCCATGGCCAGCGAGCTGACCGGCGAGGAGTGGCCGCGGCCATCGCGTCGCCGTGGCGAGACGGGGCGTCAGGAAAAGGCGGACATCGGCCGCCGCCTGAAGAAGCGGTACGACAACGGGATGAGCCTGCGTCAGCTTGCCGACCTGACCGGCTACAGCTACGGCTACGTCCACACGTGCCTGGCCCATGCCGGGGTGACAATGCGGGACCGGGGCTCGAACAAGTTTCCTGGACGCGTCCTGTCCATGTAGGGGCCCGGGGGCCTGCGTTGGAGAACCGACACGCCAAGCAGAAGCCCGGCCCCCTTTCGGGGACCGGGCTCTGTTCGCCCGATCAGGTGACTCTTCGAATTGGTAATCGATCGCCTGATCCATTGCCTAAGCTAATTGCGGGCGGGAGAACACGTCCCTGCCCGCAATATGTGTGATTTGTGACCCGCGTCTCTGAATGAAAGTCAGAGGCATGGCCACGATCGCAGTGATCGCCGGTATAAACTCACCGAACCGCAAGCAGAAACCCGGCCCCCTTTCGGGGGCCGGGCTCTGTCCACCGGGTCAGACGCTCTTCTTCTTGGCAGTCGGAGCACGCCTGACCCTCTACCTAAGCGAACCGCGGATCGCGGGGCTGGCAGGCCCCTTGCCGCATCGGGCTCCCCTTCCGCCTTCAACGGATGGGCTTGCTTCCCGCACTGCACGCTGTGGGCACTACTCTACCGTGCCCCCGCGTGCCGGCGTGAGTCCGAAGCGACATTGGTCCCTGGTTCGCAGGAGTACGAACCATTGGATACCAGGAAAAATCGGGCAACAAACGCAGTTGAAGAACTGCCCGGGGCACGTGGCATTCGTCACACGAGTAGCCGAATCGGCTTTCTCGCCGCCCTTCCCCCCCTGAGCCCTCGCATTCAGCGCCTCCTCATCGAGGGCGATACCGAAGGGGCCTACCCCTCGGATACCACGCAGCGCGGAGGAACCACCAGTAACACGGCCGCCCACGCCTGGCGAATCACTCGTGCGGTTGCCGCCGACGCCGCACGGGCCGGGTGGCGCCGGGACCAGTTCGTGGACGCCATGCTCCTCATCGGCTCCCACAAGGCCGGGGACCACGCCCGGCGCATGGACGCCCGCCGACCGCACGAAGGCCGCGAATGGCTCACCCGGGCCTTCAACGGCGCCTCCGAGTACGTGGCCACCGGCGAGCGCATCGCCACCCGGCAGGACTTCTACGTCTCCCTGGCAGCCCTCCGCGGCCGGGTCGAGGTCGCTCCCTGGAAGGGCACCGCGGGCAAGACCGACTTGAAGAACATGCTCGCCCGCCTGGCCATCTGCGAGCAGTCCGGCGACTGGGACCACACCGTCAGCGAACGCGACCTCGCCGAGCGCATGGGGTGCAGCCGGGAAGCGGTACGCCGGTCCAACTCCCGCCTCAAGGACGCCGGGCGCATCCGGCAACTGGACCGGGGAGACCACCGCAACGGGGCCCGCTGGATGCTCATTCTCCACGTCTCACGGGTCTCACAGGCGGTCTCACCTACGGTCTCATCTGGGGAGTCTCACGACGAGACCACTCCCCAAGGGCCTCTGGCTGGGGGGGCCATGAGTGGCCTCACGGTGAGACTCCCCCGGCAGGAGCCCAACATCGACGCCCGCACCGCCACCCGCCTCATGTCCGAAGACGCCTTCGCTCACCTGGGACTCGGCGGCTCCGGCCTCGCGGTCGTCTCCGCCCTCGCCGAACGCAACGGGCAGAGCGCCGCCGAACTGGTCGGCACCGCCTCCATCTCCCGCCCCACGGCCTTCCGCCAGCTCAAGAAGCTCGCAGAACTCGGCCTGGTGCAGAAGACGGCCGAGCTGTACTACCTCACCGAGAAGGCCACCGAAGGCGCAGGTCAGATCACCGAGGAGTGCACCGAGCCCGTTCAGGACTGGGAGCAGGCCGCTCAACGCCTGGGCACCGCGGGCAGCGGCCAGCGCCGCCGCGACCGGCACGACCGCGAGCGCAGGCACTGGGAGACCACCCAGGAACGCCTGGCCGAACGCCGCCGCCCCGCGACCCCCGCGCCCAACCCCCGGCTCGTCCCGCAGGAGTTGGTCCGGCCCGACGGAACCGTGATCGACTCCCGCACCGGCGAGATCACCGAATGGCGCGTGGCCAGCGACGGCGAACTCATCCTGCCCGACCCCTGGGGCCCGGAGTGGGGCCCGGCGTGACGTCAGCCCCCGGCAGACGGTTATCCCTGGCATGGACACCGCCCGCCGGAAAACCGGCCCCATAACCCGTTCCAGCGGACCGTGAAACACCGTCCGAGCCGCCCGTACAGGGCGCTACGCTGCTCCGACCGGCCGCTCACTCTCTGCGAAGGACTCGTCACCCGACATGCTGCTCTCCGCCGGCAACACGCCCGCCAACGACATAGCACTCCTGCCCTGGTGGGCTCAGCTCCTGATCGGCGTCGCCCTGATCGTCGTCGCCGCCGCCATGCACCACTTCGGGAAGAAGATCGAATCCGACATCATGGACATGGCCTCCTTTCTGCTCGGCTGCGGCGGCCTGTACGCCCTCGTCACCGCCCTGTTCTGAACCCCGAGGAGACCAGCCATGACGCCTGCTCAGCCCCCCAAAAGTCCCCTTGAGGCGTCCCAGGACGCCAAACGAACACGCGGCCTCCACACCGAAACCGCCGCCCTCACCGACAAAACCCGCAAACTGACCTCCGCCCGCTGGTACCCGTCCTGGCCCGGCGACCGCCCCACCGCCCACGTCCAGTGTCCGGGCCCCGAGGAAGACTGGGCCCACATGGAGGCCCTGTGCGCGCACCGCGCCTCCCTGCACGCCATGCAGGTCATCACCGGCTCCGTTACCCGGGCCCTGGACGGCCGTGAACCCCTCACCGCGCTCGTCGCGCTGAACCTGCTCCACGTGCCGGTGACCTCCAACGCCCAGGCGGCCCGCGACGCCGAGACGCTGGGAGCCCTCTTCGTGGAGCCCACATGATCGACAGCCCCCTGTGCGACGTCTACACCACCTACCTCGCCGCCCTCATCGCCGCCGAGCACCTGCTGATCTTCTGCCGGGCCCTGCTGCCGCTCCTGTGCGCAGCACTGCTCCTGAACAGGAAACTCGCGTGATCGAAGCCACTCCCATCTGCCCGCAGTACAGATTCACCGTCCCCGTCGCCCAGCTCAACCACGTCACCGCCTGCCACCGGTCCCTGCTGATGGAGGACGGGGTCCGGCCGGACACCCTGCCCCTGCCCCTGCCCGTTGTGCTCGCCCCGCCCGGCCAGCCCGTCCCGCGCATCCCCTTCGGCGTGATCGAAGACGTCGCGATCGGCTCGGGCCGGTTGTGGGCCTCCGGCGTCCTGCACAGCCAGGACGACATCGCCCTCCGGGACTGGGTGGGCGCCCTGCGCCTGGGCTCGGCTGCCTTCGCCCTGGACCTGGACCAGACCGAGAGCCAGACCATCAACGCCGGTGACCGGCAGATCCGCGTCTTCACTCACTGGCGCCTGACCGGCCTGACCGTCCGCCTCGGCGCCCCGATCTGGACCGCGCCCGGCGACATCGACATCAAGCCCATGACCAGCATGGAACGCCGCACCTGGCACCCCAAGACCCGTGAAACGGAGCCCCGGTGACCACCGACACCACCACCCCCGGCACGCGCGAGGACCCCGCGCCGCGCGTCCTGCGGGCCGTCCCCGATCAGCCGCTGACCGGACGCCGCTGGCTCTCCTGGGACGCGTGGGTCCGACAGAACGAGCAGACCGCGGACTGCCCGGCCATGAACACCCCCGTCGAGACGATGATCTCCTCCAACGGCTACGGGCCTCGCGTGAGCGGCCGCCGCCGCGCCGGGTGATCAGCGGACACGAAAACGGCCCGCGCTCCTGGGAGGAGCGCGGGCCGTCGACCGGCCGCCATGACGGCCGGGAGGTCACGGCGGCGGTCTGAAGGGTGAGCAACAGGGCGCGACCGTGACACACACCATAGCCACCACCGAGGACGGTGCGGAATGTTCTTCCTGCGGATGCCGGACGGCTTCATCCCCAAGGATTACGGCTGGGAACGTCAGGATGACATCAGCGGCCCCCACCAGCAGCACCCCGGCTTCGGGGTCTGGCGCCGCAAGCGGCCCCCGTACGACGGGTTCGAGGCCCTGACGATCTGCGCCTTCGACGAGCCCACCGGCGCCCTCGGCGGGTGGTTCCACCCCCTGCCGATGCCCGAGCAGGAACCACTGGGGGAGTTGTGGCGCCGTCTGCGTGACGACCCCCGGACCGCAGGCATGTCTACCGGATAGTCACCGGCGTTCTGGAACAATCGCCGGCATGAGCGAACCTGCCTACATACTGCCGCCGCCACCCGTGCTGAAGGTCCCCAAAGACGCCAAGCTCCTGTCCGCCGTCCCCGACGACGCGGACCCGCGCCTGCTCAGGATTCAGGCCCTGGAGAACTGGGCGCGCCTCTACGAGGCCGAGGCCACCCGGCTTCTGGAGGAGCTGTGGCGCGAAGGCCGCTTCAGCGAAGACCAGCTCCGCGCCGCGACCGGCATGTCCCGCATGGGCAGCCGCAAGCGCGCCGATCCCGTGTACCGCGAGCGGGTCAACCAGCAGCGCCGCCGACGCAGGAAGAACCCGCCACCCGACCCCGGAGACAGCACGTGAGCACCGAAGCCGCGGCTGTCGACGTACCCGGCCAGGACGTCGACAGCCTGATCACCACCGCGGACCAGCTCCGCGAATACCTCCACACCCATCCCACCCGTCACGCACCGGCCCAGGACGGCCAGTGCGCGTGCGGGTGGCCCCACGTGCCGCCCGCCCTCCTCGGCGCCTTCCAGGAGAACAGCAGCTTCCCCACCCAGGACCAGCACGCCGCGGCCGTCCTCGTCGGAGCCCTAGGGGACCTGCTTCCCTCCGACACCTCCGCACACGACGACACCGGCGCCCTGGTGCCCGTGCCGTGGCGCCCACTGGTCAGCCACCTGCGCGACGAGATCGACTTCCGCGACCGCAGCATCGACCCCCGCTTCGTCACCCTGATGAAGTGGTGCCTGGCCCAGGGCCACGCGGACGTGCACACCCTCGCCCAGGTCACCGTGATGCACCCCGAGTACCTGTCCCGGCTCCTGGGCGCGCCCGCACCGGCCGCCGCCATCGAGGACGAACCGGAACCCGAGGGCGGGGACGAGACACCGGGCTCCGCCCCGTGAGCCCTGACCGCGCGTTCCGCTCCCTGTCCATGGTGATGTCCGCCGCCGTCGCCGTCCTGCTCTACGGGGTGGTGATGGTCGTCGTCGGCCTCATCACCGGCGGACGGCCACTGCCCTCCTCCTACCTGGTCGCCGCAGCCGTCGGCGCAGGAGTCGGCTACTGGAAGTCCGCCCGTATCCTCGCCCGCCGCCGCCCGACGAGGCCCGCACCGCAGGAGGAACCCCGCACGTGACCCACCGCCACCACACGCCCAGCGACGAGGAGCGGCACAGGCTGCGGGCCGCCGTCACCGCGGCCCCGCTGCTCGAACTCACCGAGATCACCGGCGTCGCCGGGGGCCGCGTCCTGCCGGTGATGTCCGTCGGCATCCTGGACGAGCCCCACGTCCCTTACGTGCGCCTGACCAGCCAGGCCCTCTACCGGGTGCCGGAGCTGCTGCGGCCGTGGGCCGAGTCGTTCATCCGGGTGCACCTGAACAGCGAGAACCCTCCTGAGCTGCCCTGCTGGGTGGAGTTCGGCGTGAGCGACGGGCAGGCCGTGGCCGCGATGAGAGGCAGTACCCGTATCCTTCCGGCGAACTGAAGTCCGCCGAACGGGATATCGTGCTTGAGCGGCCCCGGATCGGCACCAGGTCGGCCGCGGAACAACCCTGTGAGGGCGTCTCCCACCTGCGGAGGCGCCATCTTCACGACTCCCCCACGACTGACCGAAACTCCCCACGTCAGGACCCACGATGAGCGCTCAAGCGATCAACTTCCTGTCCGACTCCATCAACGACAATCTCGCCGCCGCCCAGCTCCTCACCGACGACGTTGTTCCCACCGCCATGCGCCTGGTCTCCGAGCACGCCAAGGGCCTCGCCCTCACCGGCGACGCCATCCCGGATGCCTGTATGAGCGGCGCCGCCGACATCTACGAGCACTCCACCCGGAGCCTGTGCGTCCTCAAGGGCAGCGTGAACAGCTCCTCCTACGGCGCTTACTCCCGCCTCATCCTCATGCGCATCGCCGTGGCCGACAGCCTCACCCACCGCGCCGGACACAACTTCACCATCGCCAGCGCCCTCGGCCACTGCGCCTACCCCATCGGCGACGAACCGGCCCTGCGTGACCACGTCGCCCGGAACCAGGATCTCTACGACCGGATGGGTCACCTCGCCAACGAGGCCGCCACCGCCGCGAAGTGAGGGACGGCCCCGCGATGGGTTGTCCCGCCTCCACCGTCCTCACCGAAACCGACTCCGCCCGGTACGCGGCCCTGCCGAACTCCGTGTACGAAACCAGCGAAGAGCAGTGGTGCGCGCTGTCCCCGGGCCACGACGGGGAACACGCCGCCGAAGTCCAGTCCGCCGTGTTCTCCGACCGCTCCTACTGGATGTTCTGGAACGACGGCGAACCGGGCTACCGCATCCTCCTGCTGCCCAACTGCCCGGTCACCTGCCGCCGCGCCGACCACACCACCGCTCTGTGCCTGCTGTACGCCGGTCACGGGGGCGCACACGACTGGATCGACCAGAAGGGCTGACCACCCGCCGAAGACGGCTCAGGGCCGACGCCGGCGACGGCAGCAGCCCTGCCGGACCCCCTACTACCCAAAACGGCCTGCCCCCGATGGGGGCAGGCCGTTTTGCCGTCAGAAGATCACACGGCGGCGGTGCGGGCCGCGTCCTGCCGGTGATGTGCGTCGGCATCCCGGACGGGGCCAACGTCCTGGTGCTCTTTCATCCGCTGGGGCACACCGCTCATCCAGCGGTTCGTGCGCGGAAACAACCGAGGAGCCTTCCTGCGGAGCCGACCTCGCGCCGCCGCCATCATGCCTGCTGGGCGACGTCGAGTGCGGCCAAAGCAGACTGCTGGTTCCGCGCGGATCGTGTCGTGGTGGCCACCCCCACGGCCTGAGTGGCGTACGCGATGGCGATGTCGCGGGCCCCCCGGGCGGCGTGCACGCGGGCGCTCGACGTCAGCACTTCAGCCGCACCCCGGACGCTCGTAGCTGGCCACGTCGCCCTCGCCGCGTCGAGTGCAGTCTGACCAGCGTCCAGGTAAGCGGGGTTCCGTCGCCCCAGGCGCCACATGACGTGACCCTGCCACTTGTTGATCTCGGACTCGCTCAAATATCCGATATATGTGGGGACCTCACCGTCTTGGACGTCTTCGAGGATGCGCCACGCCGTGCGCAGGTCGGTGCGCGCCTCGGGAGCCGCATCGAGCCCGGCATGGTGATGTGCACGCACTGCATGCAACCAGCACCGCACTGCCGGGTGCGCTTGCGTACCAGCGATGCTCAGAGCCCGGTCGACGAGGTTCCGAGCCCCGGCGTAGTCGCCGTGATCCGCCAGCACTCGGCTCGCCTGCCCCACCAGATTCGCGCAGCACGAGATGTCGTTCGCCTGCCGAGCGTGCTGCGCCGCCTCTCGATACGACGTGAAGGCCGCATCCGCCAGGCCAAGGTCAGCCTGGAGAAATCCGATGAATCCGCCCGTATCAGCCGCAAGGGCCTGCACGTGCCTTCTCTCGGCCGCCGACCTGGTCGCCATGAGCCAGGTCATGATCTCCTGGTGGTGAGCTACCGCCGGGCTGTAGATCGTCGCGGCGCCGGACAGGTTGTCCAGCCGTCCGTGGGCTGCCCTAAGCGCCCGATGGGCCTCCAGTTTTTCGCGGCCCCCGATCCCGGTGGCCGCGCTAACACCGGCAGCAGCGACACCGGCTCCGGCCGCCCCCTTGAGGAAAGATCGGCGCCACATATCGTCCTCCAGTAAGTCATCGAACTCGGCACGCGCCTTTTCGGTCGTAGGAGCCGCCTCCAGCATTTCGCCGGCATCCAGGGTGATGGGATGGACGAAGTGAGTCACGGCCTTCTGTGCTGGCCTCCCTGCGCCACGCGTCAGTACAAGGAAATCATCGACATCCAGTTCGAGTACCGCGGCGACGTCCTCCAGGTACACATCCGGCGTTCTGATCTCTTTTTCCCACCGGTAGACGTCGTTCGCAGTGACCGAGTCCACCCCGCAACGGGCGTTCACCTGGTCCGCGACTTTCTTCTGCGACCACCCTCTGGATACCCGCGCCTCCCGAAGCACAGCCCCGAATCCGCGCAGCGTTGATGGGTCGAGCGAAGGAGGCATGCGCCAACTCCCTTGTCAATCAGCCTCGTCTGGCTGACAGCGTGGCAGATACCGGGGCAGATCCGTAAGCCCACGTACGGGCGTTGACTTGTCAGCAGCTCCTCCGGGGGCCGCCTCCTCCTCGTCAGGTAGCCCCCGCCGGAGCGCTGAAGCGCAGTAGCCCGTCTCCACCCCCGTTGGGGGCGGGCTACTGCCCCTAACGGCGCAAGGGAGCACCCCCGTGACTGCTCAGACCACCCAAGCTGCGTCCCCACCTCGCACGGCCACCGCCCCGGCCCGGCCCATGTCCGTCGAGGCCCGCGCGTTCATGCATGCCCGCATCAACAGCGGCCTTCCGCCCTCCAAGTGGGGCACTTACACGTGGAAGGTGTTCTTCTCCCTGGGCGGCATCACGTGACCGGCGAGACGATCCCGGCCGTGGTCTACGTCTGCGCGCCCACCGCGAAGCGCGAGGCGGAAGCCGCCGCAGCGGGACGGGCCTTCGCCGCAGCACACGGCTACCGGGTTGTGGAGACCATCACCGACACCTTCGGCGAGACCGACCCCGCCAACCGGCCGGGCTGGAAGCATCTGCTGCAACTCGCCGGTACCGAGGCGGTCACCCGCCTCGTCACCCATCTCCCCGGCTACATCTCCACCGATGTGGACCGGCGGCACGAGGCCACTCGCGGCCTCGCCGATCTCGGCGTGCGGTCCCTGTATTCCTGGCCGGTTCAGGGACCGCACGCCGAGGGGGAGGAGACCGCCCGGTGACCTCTCCTCAGCACGCACGCAAGCGCGACCCCATCACCTTCTCCGGCGTCGGCTTCGTCGGCAAGGCACTCAGCTTCTGGCTGGTGCCGTCCGCTGCGGTCTTCACCGCCGTCAACTACGCCGAGCGCGGCGACCAGGCCCCCTCCCTCTCCCAGCCCGACCGGCCGCCTCTCGACGAGGCGGCACCCCTGGACGGCTGGTGAGCCGTCACCGCCGAAGGAAGCGGTACCAGCTCCCCACCCTCACGGAATGGGGCGTCGGCGGTGCCGCGATCGGCCTCGTGCTCTGCCTCTTCACCTCGCTGGCAGAGCACTCCGTATAGACCACCCGGCGGCGGCTTGTAGAGCACAGACGCAGCCCGTCGCCGGGCCTCAATTCTTATGCATACGCACACCACAGGACCCAGCCATGACACAGCAGTACGCCACGCGATCCCGGCTCAGCGTGCGCGCCAGGGAAGCCGTCCGCCAGCTCCCGTTAATCGCCGGCGAGCCGGGCGGCGGCTTCTGCCCGGAGTACTACTCGCCCGTCGATACGGTCAACGGGCGCTATCACTGCCACAACTGTGGGCACAGCGGTGGCGCTCCCTGACCGCCGACCCCTACCGGCGCCTGATCCTCGAAATGGTCGCCTCCGTCGCCTCCGTCGGAGCGCTGACAGGGAGTCTGGTCTTCGCGGTCTGGCGCAGTTGACCGGTGTCCTGTGCAGGGTGCACAGCAGCCCCCGCCTCAAGGTACGAGGCGGGGGCTGCTGTGTCCCTTGTCCCGAGGACGTTGCACTACACGCCGGGGCCCGGGACCGAGTCGACGTCGGGCAGCTTCAGCAGGTCGGCGCCGGTGCGGTACCACGAGCACTCGCACAGCGTGCCCCTGGCCGGGTGGTAGGGGCACCCGCGGGTGTGGCGGCCCACGGCCGCCCGCAGGCTGGGGTGCGTGTCCTCGGCCAGGGCGAAGGTCTGGAAGTCGGTCCCGCCCCAGGAGCTGGTCACCGTGGCCCCGAGCGCGGCCAGGGCGGCGGCCACCTCAGCCCCCTCGCCCTCGGCCAGGGGGTTGAGGACGTCCAGGGTGTCCATGTCGTGCTCCACCTTGTGGACGTGCACGGAGACCATCGTCGTCCCGCCGCCGGGGCCCTGCGGCTTGAAGTCGTAGAAGCGGCGGCCCTGCGCGTGCACCACGACGCCGTTGGCGAAGCACAGCGCCTGGGGTTCGGGCTGTTCGGTGCGCAGCAGCCATTGGAGGCCCGCGGCGAGCGCTACGTCGCGGCTGGGCTTGTCGGCCTCGTCGCGCAGCCAGCACGAGGAGGCGACCTCGGGACGGCGCCGGAGGGTTTCAAGTTCATCAGGGGACACGCCGTAGGTACTTTCTCTTGAGAATGTCTACCGGGTAGCAATAGGATGCTGCCTATACCCGAAACGAGCAGGCCCCCGGGTGACGTGTGACGGCCGGACGTCGGAAGCCAAGACCGTCACACCCCCAGGGGCCTGCGCCCGGCACGGAACCGGAGAACCCAGTATGGCCCACGGCATCACCCTCGAACGCCGTCTCAAGCTGCTCACCCGAGCGGCCGCCGACATGCGCCCCGTCCTGATCGGCTACAACGCCGAGAACCCGTGCCCCCGCTCCACCGGCGGCGATCAGATCATCGAGATCCACAACGTCCAGTCCTCCAAGGCTGGAGACATCGTCCTGGACGCCTGGTGCCGCATGTGCGGCCACGTGGAGCGTTTCCGCCTGGACCGCATCACCCGCCACCGCACCCTGCGCGTCAAGCTCCAGGGCCCGGTACCGCCGTGCACCCCATACTTCACCGCCCGCGGGCCGGTCGGCGTCGCCCAGCTCACCCGCCCCATCTCCGCCAAGCCCACCAGCGGCGGACTGCTCTCCCGCGCCAGGAGCCGTATGGACGACGCAGCCCGCTTCCAAGAGCTGTTCGGCCCGACCGAGACCTACCCCCGCCGCAAGATCGCCCTCACTACCGGTGAACTCCTCGCCGACGTCCGCGGCCTGATCCGCCACGCCGGTCAGAACACCCCCGAGGCCGACGACTCCCGCTTCCGCGCCGTCTTCGGCTCCCCCCTCGCCTACCCCGAACGCCACCCCAGCGCCACCACCGCCGACGATCACATCCGCGAGATGCACCAGAACATGAAGCGCTGGAAAGCCCTCCACGCCTCGGTCGCCTGGGTCGAGCGCTTCCGCTCCCTGAGCGACGAGTTGGACAAGAACGGCGGCATCGACTCCCCGGCCTACCAGACCCGCTACCGCGCCCGCATCACCGCCCTGCTCGCCGAAAGCCCAAAGAACAGGGGCCTCCTCGTATGACCTGGCAGATCGTCCCCCTGCTGAAGGCCGTACGCGGCCCCCAGCCCGACGGCGTCCCCGACCGCCCCGCCGTGCCCTACGAGGCCAGCCCCACCGTCACCCGCCGGAGCTGGAGCCGCGACGTCCGCGACATCAGCGCCGCCTTCCGCACAGCCCGAAGCGCCCGCGACTGCATGGACCACCAGAGGGGACACAGCGCATGAGCACCACATCGGACCGCTACCAGGCCGACCGCGCCACCCGCGCCCGCACGGTGGCCGCCGTGTGCACCGCGAACCTCCTTGCCCACCTGGTCCCGCTCGGCGAGAACCGGCGCCTCAAGCTCTCCGGGCTCGCCAGGGCCGCCGACATCAGAGCCCACGGCATCAGCGCCGGGTTCGCGCCCGTGATCCCGCCGTGCCCCCACTGCGCCCGCCACACCCGCAGGCCCGAGGGCCACCGGCCCGGCTGCCTCACCCGCACCGCCGCCGAGCCCGAGCCGTGCGACCACTGCGGACGCCGCACCCGCAAGATCCTCGGCCACACCCGAGACTGCATCGTCCGCCAGGGATACGGCGAATGAGCCACCACCCCCGGCGGCCGATGTTCTGTGACGGCCTCGACTGCACCCCCACACCCGGGGGTGCACCCGGGGAATGGCAGCACGTCCATCCGTGCCTCCGCGGTATCGCCGAAGAGGCCGTCACCCGCACCACACCCACCGAACCACCGACCGAAAGGCCCCCCATGGACCTCGACCAGCGCCGCGACCAGGTGAAGACAGCCCTGCTCAAGGACCCCGACTTCATCGCCGTCTCCGAGATCGACGAGAACAGCGCCGATCAGCGCGTCCTCGGCGCGGAGACGGAGAACGGCGACCTGTTCTTCATCACCATCCAGCGCCCCTGACCACCCCCTTGACCGCCCGGGTGCCGCCGCGTCTCCCAGCGCGGCGGCACCCCCGGGAGGACCCTTTCCGACCATGAACCTTGACGACCTCGTCATCCCCGGCGAAGACAGCCCCCTCGCCCAGCGGGCCGCCGAGCGCGAGCACCCCGGAGCGAAAGCCGTCTACGACCGCATGGAGAACTGCGCCCGCCTCCTGGCGCTGTCCTTCCTGGCCTACCGCGCCGGCGCGGACGAGAACCTGACCCACCGGCACGCCTTCCGCGGCGAACTCGCCCGAGCCGAGTTCGACCACATCAAGATCACCCCCGGCGACGGCATCGCCACCCGGATGATCACCGAGCACGACCGCAACCTGATCCGGCGCCGCGCCCTTGCCATCGCCAACGCCACCACCGCTTCCCAGGAGCAACACCAGTGACCACCGCTGCCCGTCGCCCGCGCCGCACCCCCCTGCGCACCCACACCCCCCGCACCACCCTGCGCGGCCGGACCGCCGCCGCACGCCCGGCCGCCGCGTCCGCGCCCCGCGCCGACCGCACCCCGCCACAGATCCCGCTCCACGAGGCCATCCGCCGCGTCATGCGCGACATGCCGCCGGTGCCCAAGCAGGGCTACAACGAGGAGGACGGCTACTACTACAAGCGCCTCGAAGACGTGATCCTCAAGCTCCGCGAGGTCTGCATCGTCCACGGCCTTACCGTCCTGCCGGTGCAGGTCGCTACCAACCGCACCGGTCACGGCCCGCTCGTCGCCGTCGAAGTCCGTGTCACCTACGACATCACCGGCCCCGACGGCAAGTCCAAGGCCGTCCAGTACGCCGGTGAGGCCCGCTCGGAGACCGACAAGGGCACCCAGATCGCCATGTCGCAGTGCTGGAAGTACCTGATGACCCAGGTCTTCATGATCCCCTCCGAAGAGGACGCCGAGGGCGACGCGCGCTCCCCGCGCATCCCCAACGTCCGGGACATCCGCAGCCGCGCCGACCAGCGGGACGCCGACCGGGCCGCCTCCCAGCGCCGCCACCCGGCCGGACGCCAGCGCCCCCAGGGCCAGCAGCAGGACAACGGCCAGGGCGCCCCGCCTGCCCCGGTCATCGCCGCCCCCAACGCCAAGGCCATCGCCGACCGGCTCGTACGCGCCGCCAGCGCCCCGAACGCCGACGCCGTGATCCCGATCCTGGAAGAGGCCACGAAGGCAGGCGCGCCGGAACCGGAGATCCAGACGATCCGCGAGATCGGACGCACCAAGCGTGCCGCCGAGCGCGAGGCCGCCGCCAAGACCGCGCGCTCTGCCGGGCACACCGGCCGTGGTGACGAGCACCAGGACCACCACGGCCAGGGCGACGAGCACGGCGCCCACGACCACGGCCAGGGCGACGGTGAGGAGCACGGCGACGCCGGCGCGAGCGAACCGCCTGCCATCCGTCTCGTTCCCCCCGTGGACGTCCCCGAGCAGTCCCCGGAGGCCGCAGCCCGCGTGAAGGCTGTGGAGTTCTTCAACGAGTGCGCCGAGACGGCCGGTTACGAGCACCCTGCCGAAGCGGCCCGCATGTTCAAGGCCCGGTACGGCAGGACCCTGGAAGAGGCCGAAGTCTACGAGATCGAAGCCTTCGCGGCCGGGATGATCCCCGACGGAGCGCCGAGCGTGGAGGATGGACACGGAAGCGAAACGGATGAGTGAAGCGGTGGATGACCTGGTGCGTGTGATCGACCTTCTGATCCCCGGGGCATGCCCCCCGATGCCCACCGGCCCGGTCTCCCTCTTCAAGGGAGAGCAGCGCGTCTACGTTGCCAAGTACGGCGCGCTGCCCCCGCACTGGAGCGACGAACGCTGCCTGGAGTGGGAGTGCGCCCGCGAGGACGCCGTCATGATCCGCTGGCGCCGCGGCAGCACCCGGAACCAGCGGGACGCCGCCTACCGGTGGCTGCTCCGCCACAGCCTGGACGACATGGGCCGCCCCAAGGTCTGGGACACCCCCGCCGAGCCCGCCCCGGAAACAACCGTCGCCCGCACGGTACCGGCATTCGCTCTCGCCGGTTAACGTCCTGTACGCGACAGATCACAGTCCGCGACCCAAGGAACCACGTGCCCACACTCGTCAAGGAAGACCACCTGAGGGCCTTCCTCATCTCCCTCGGCCTGGCCCCGGAATCGCTCGCCGAGCTGGACCACGAAGCCCTCCTCGGCTTCACCTCGGCCGTCCTGGACTACGAGGCCCGCGCCGCCTACAACTCCGACACCGGCCAGATCTACGGCCACGACGGCTACATGGGCGCCTGCAAATCCCTCCCCCCCGGCGACGCAGCCGAGAGTGACAGCGTGGGCTGCGCAACCCTCTCCGTACGCCTGGCGGAACACAACATCGCCCGCCTGATCAACCAGATCGGCGAACTCGAAACCGCCGACCCGGACACCCCCCGCCTGATCCGGCCCGCGATGTCCATGCTGCTGGGCGCCGGTCTGCTGATGAACATGCTCAACAGCACCCTGGAACACAGCGACTACCGCGCCGCCGTCAAGTCGGTGCAGGAGTGCATCGTCCGCTCCCGCAGCGGCCTGGAAGACGTCAAGCGCTCCATGCGCTCCCAGGGGATCGACCTCTGATGGCCCGCCGCTCAGACCAGGACGCCGCCCTGGACGCCGTCTACGACCAGATCCCCGACGTCGGCTGCAAGGGCCTGTGCAAGGCGTCCTGCGGCCCCATCGAGATGTCCTACCGCGAGCGGTCCCGCATCCGCGAGCGCACCGGCATCACCGTCGAGTCGGCCGCGCAGTCCCTGAAGAAGAACAACCTCACCTGCTCGGCCCTCACCGACGAGGGCCGGTGCGGCGCCTACGAGTACCGACCGGCCATCTGCCGGTTGTGGGGCGCCTCCGAAGACATGCCGTGCCGCTGGGGCTGCCGCCCCACCGACGGCCAGCCGCCCCTGAGCGCCCGGGAGTCCTATCGGCTCCTGGGCGCCGCCAACGACGCCGGAGGAGGCTCCACCTCCTCCTTGCACAACTTCACCGAAGCCGACGTCCTCAACGCCTACGACCAGCGCGGCGAGGAAGCCATCGGCCCGGCATCGGCCCGCCGGGAGAACATCCGCCAGGGCGAGGAGAGCGACTACTTCCGCGAGGCCAGCCAGGACATCCCGGCCGCGTTCGTCTCGCCCCAGGTGATCGGCCGCTACACCACCGCCCTGCGGGTCCTCAACGAACGCCAGCAGCGCCCGTACGCCTGATGGGGATGTGCAGCGCCCAGCCGTCGACCGGCGCCGGACACCCCATCAGCCGGCGCGGCGGGCCGCGTTCGCGTCGCATCGGTCCGGCCTGCCCATCCGGCCGGACCGATGCGTGCAGCAAATCGCCGGACCAACAGATCGGTTCGGCGCACACTACGATCACCGACACGAAAGACCCCATGACTCACCACAGTCACCAGGAGCCGACCGACGCCGACGAGCGTCGTGACGACGAGGAACCCCACCGATGACCCACTCCGAACCCGACTCCTCCTTGCCCGGCGACGAGAGCACCCCCGGCCTGGAGTTCTTCACCCGCGTCACCGGTGTCACCGGTACCGTCTCCGTCGCCCTGTCCGTGCATGGAGAAACCTTCCGCGGTGTGGCCAAGGCCGACCTGGACCCCGACGACATCGGCTCCGGATTCGCCCGGCTGACCGGCACCGCCGCCCGGATGCTCAACTCCTCCGCGGGCGGACAGTTCGAAGAACTCTTCGCGGGACTGGAAGAGGAACTGAGAGAGGCGGCGGCCAAGGCGGAGAACCCGGGAAACGAAAACGAATAGGAGCCTGCCGTGGCAGCAACACGCCGTAAAGGCTCGGACCGCTACAACACCATCTACAAAGCGGCCGTACAGCTCCCGCTCGGATATCTCCGGTGCCGAATCCGCGGCCACAAATGGTCGGATGAGGAAACCGTCGACCCGCTGACCCTCAACGAGAGCCGCGTGTGGGTCGAGTGCGAACGCTGCGAGGCAGAGCGCTACCAGGACTGGACCGTACGCGGCCAGCAGAAAGCCTCCGGCATCCTCTACCCCAGGGGATACCTGATCTCGGACCTGGGCATCCTGGAGACCGCAGACCGCAACATCCTGCGCGCCGTCTACCTCGACATCGTCAGAGCAAACAGCAAGTAAGCCGAAGAACCGCCGCTCACTAAAAAGGGGACCCTCATGGGCCGCAAAATCCTCGTCTACTGCGACGCGCATTCCAGTGACGGAAAGGAGGTCGAAGCGCAAATCGTCGACATCGCCGTCCGTATCGCCGACCCCAACGAACCCTCATCGGTACGCGTCGTCACGGGGTCGCTGGAAATCTGCTCCGACCACCAGACGCCCATCACCGACATCGCTTCTATGCTGGAAGAGCACGGAAGGAAGCTGAACGAAGAAGCCCAGCAGCACCTGGTCAATGCAGTACGGCTCAGCCTCGCCAAGACCGCGGAGAGCGACCAGTTTCTATGCATGGACTGCTCGCCGCCGAAGCTGCTGAAGAAGGGCAGCCTCTACAGCCACAGTGACAAGATCCACGGGAAGAAGAGGCTTTCCGACACGAACTACAAGCCCTACTTCCCCAACGAGCACGCCGATATGGCCGCCGTTCAGTAGCCCCTCCAGCACGGACACACACGAGGCCCCCTTCACCCGCGTCAGGTGAAGGGGGCCTCGTGCTGCGTAAGAAAACAACTGCTCGCGTCGCTGATCCAGAAGGCTCCGCGAGGAAGACTGTAGCGAACGATCAGCGCTTGGACGCGGAAGCGCCCACCGGCTTGGACTGGCGTGTCACGCCGCCGGTCGACCGGATCACCCGGGCCCGACACACCATCAGCAGCTTCGCTGACGCGGCCGGAACGCCCTTGCGCTGCTGCGCGGCCTTCTCCTGGCCGCGGCGCTGGGCATGGGTCGGCCGCGTCTTGTGCTTCACCACCACCTTGCCCTGTCCGAGCTTCTTGGCCCGCGACTGCGCCGACTCCATCTTCTTGCGCACGGCCGACTTCCCCAGGCCGTGACCGCCCTTGCGCGGCCGTCGGCACCCCACGCTCGTCGCCATGCACCCTCCCGTGCTCACTAGACCGGCGACCGGTCACCTGACCCATGAAGACGCCCGGCCGCCGGCGTGCGCGAGGCCGCTCAAAGCCCACGCTATGGACAGGATGATGCATATACGTCCCTTTGTGCCACCGTATGCCCGGTTCTTTGAGGGGAGTCGGCACTGTCGCACCCGCCCCAAACGCCCCCCAAACACGCCGAAGCCCGTCCCCGGAAGGACCGGGGACGGGCACCGCGGGCGCAGGCAGCATCGGCATCCACCTGATTACGCGGTCAACGTACGCGAAGAGGGCGTGTCCACCCCCTAGCGGACACGCCCTCTACCTGCCGAAGGGCCGCTCAAACCCTCTCGCCCGCACCCTAACGCCACCCCCCAGCACGGCCAGTAGCAACACACCCGCCCACCCCCTCAAGATCCATCACGCTCCGCGACGAACCGCCTGCACCGCCCCCGCGAAACGCTCCAGGCACTCCCCGCACGGCTGCGTCAGGTCACTGTCCGTCAGCGGACGCCCGCAGTCCCGGCACTCGCACCCGATCCGCGTCCGACCCGCCGAGAGCGGCCAGCCCGGGGCCACCCGAGCACACGGGTCCGACACCCGCAGCTCCTCCTGCCAGCTCTCCGCCCGCCGGCGCGCCTCGTCCTCCTGCATCACGTGCAGAACCGCGGGCTCCTCGTCCAGCACGTCGATCATCATGAGCTTGCGCAGCACGGCCAGCGTCGTCACCGCATCCGCGTACGCCGTGTGCGCCCGAGGGTTGGTCACCCCGAACCGCGCCGAGAGCGCCGCCAGGGAGTGACGCCCCTCCACCTTCGCGACCTTGGCCAGCATCACCGGGTCCAGCACCGGCGCGACCGGCCGCCGCTCGGCCAGCGGAACCACCGAGTGCCGCTGCGCCTCCGCATCCAGCAGCGCCAGGTCGTACGGGGCGTTCTGGATCACCAGCGCGCACCCGGCCCTCAGCGCCTTCTCCAGCAGGCCCGTGATCTGCTCGATCGCCTCCGCCGGGTCCTGGCCGTCCTCCATCGCCCGGTCGCTGGTGATGCCGTGGATCTTCGTGGCCTCCCGCGGGATGAGGATGCCAGGGTTGATCAGCCACTCCTCCCGAAACACCTCCCGCCCCGACCGGTCCTGACCGACCAGCGCCGCCTGGACGATCCGGTCCTTGAAAACGTCCAGACCGGTGGTCTCTGTGTCGAATCCGAGCAGAACGGGCGGAATGTCATGTTCCTCAAAGCTCATGTGCGGCACTCTGTCACCAGCCACCGACAATCAGTGACTGACGCACCACGGGACACGGCATGCCCTCACCCCTGCGCACCACCCGGAGACGGCCCCCGTGGCAGACCCGACCACCCCACCGCCGGAACAGGAACCGCCCCGCGGCAACTGCCCCTGCGGCACCACCGAGGACACCCCCGCCGGCTGGTGCGGCCTCATGCACCACGGCCTCGGCTGCCACCACACCGACACCGTCCTGGTCGACGTCCCCCGCCGCCGCGCAAGCCCCTCCACCGTCGCCGTCTGCCTGCGCTGCGCCGTCCGCGCCCGCTGGTGGCTGGACACCCCGGCCCAACGGGAGGAGACGTACGAAGCAGAAATCCTCGGCCGCGTCCTGCTGATGGAGGACGGCACCCGCAACCCCCTCGGCCACAAGCCCCCGCACGTGCCCTTCTGACCGAACCCCAGGAACCCGAATGCTCGACCTTGGAACCGACCTGACCGAGAAGCAGCAGATCGACCTCGAACCCCTGCGGTACGTCTGCTGGACCGGCGAGGGACTGCACCCCGCGGACGTCCTCCACCTCGGCGACCACGTCAACCGCATCGCCGCCGAAGACCCCCGGCCCGAACACCTCCTGATCAACGCCATCGCCCACTACATCGACGCCACCCCCCTCAAGGTGCGCCTGTGCACCCAGATCGCGTCCTTCCTGGACACGGCCCGGATGCGCGCCGCCGTCACCGGCGAGGTCTTCGTCTGCTTCACCGTCCTGCGCGCCCTCGCCTGCAACCACGAACGCTCCCCGCTGACCGAGCGTCAGCGCTGGCGCACCCTGGAACGCCTGATGAAGGCCCCCGCCGCCCGCACCTCGGGCCGCGTCACCTCCACCGCGTACCGCAAAGCCATCCACGGCTACCCCATCCCCAACTCCACCCACACCATCACCCCCGCCCACGTCTACCGGCTGATCAGCCGGTCCGAGGACTTCCGCCAGGCCGCGATGGACGCGCTGAACTCCCGGCCGGAGTGGGTGCGCGCCCAGGCCGCACGCCGCCGACGAACCCTCACCACAACGGGACAAAATGGGAGATAATTACCGCATGAACCCCGGACGCGGCCAGTTCGTCTTCGAGAACGTCGCCCTGGCCGCCTCCTAGGAGCCCATCTGGCGCGGAACCCCCTACGGCGAAGTCCTCTACCTCGCCTGCACCACCGGCTGGCCAGCCCCTTCCCGCGGCCCGCATCCCACGACTCCGGGGTGCGGGCCGCACCCCCGCCAAGGCCCTGCCACGAACACCTTGTGACCAGCAGTCACCAAGCCGCCACCCAGAGCCCGCAGACGCGATACCGTCATCGGACCACGACCACGGCAAGCAGGAAGTCAACCGGTGAGCATCGAAGACGACGACGAAATGATCATTCCCGCCCCCGGCACCCCCGCCTACTGGGACCTGGTCTACGTCCACTCGGAGGTCTACGCAGACGGCCACATCACCGTCAACCTCCCAGCCGTTCTGCACGCCGTGCAGAACATCGGCGGCCTCTACCACAGCCGCGGCATCGGCGACCTCTCGGCCATGTTCCTAGCCCGCGTCCGGCTGATCGACAACACCACCCCGGGCAGAGACCTGGTCGAACAGGCCCGCGAACGCGTGGCCATCTTCCGATGCGATGGGGACGAGGAAGCGGTGAACATCACCAGCAAGCCCTACCAGATCGCCGCCCTCGACCAGGTGGCCCCCGTCATGGCCGAAGCCCTCGACCAGGATCACTGCGACGCCCGCAGCATCGCCCTCCACCTGCGCAAGAAGATGGACGGCAGCCCCGAAGTCCACTACACCGCCCTCGTCAGCCTCGCCGGCGGACTGCTCACCCGCACCCGCATGAACGCCTTGGACGCCGCGGAGAAGGACAGCAGCGACAGCTAGGCACCACCCCACCACAGGCTCCGCGACGGCACACCGGCCGCGCGGAGCCCGCGTAGGCGGCAGGCAACCGGGGCGGGCCATCGGCCGCGCTGCTGCTTGCTACCCGCTCTCCACAGCCCGTGAGGTACGGGACCGTCACCGTGTGTACGAAGATGCGGGGCGAGGCCGTAGCGGTTCGATGTGCCCATGGACACTGCCTCTGCCCGGCACCTCGCTGGAACTGGAATGCTCTTCGTCCCGTCCGACTGCTTGAACCGGGCGGTTCCCGACCGGTCAAAGGTCTACCGCGAGATGTGCGAAGCCCTCGGTGCGAGCGCCAGCCAGGTCCCCGTTCCTACCGTCGTCGTCGCACCGTCGACCATGTTCGATGCCGTCTGGCAGGCGATCGTCCACAACAACTGGTCCGCGGAATTGCGGGAAGGCTGGATCGCCCTGCATTCGGAAGGCCGCATCGACTTCGTCCCCAGGAATTGAGGCGGTCACCGCCTAGGGCCTCGGGGCGCCGCCAGGACGCCCACGGGCAAGGAACGGACGTTGCCCGCGCCGTTCACCGACCGCAACGGCGGCCGGACGGCCCATACCCGGTGGGGTGTGGGCCGAGTTGTTTACTGCGCGTACTCGGCCTCCTGATTTGGGGCCTGGTTGTCTGGTGCGTCGGAGTGTCCAGATCGCCACGCGGTGACAGCCCGCGTGGTGGTGTACTTCGTGGCAGCAGCCAGGATCTCCACCTGCTCCGACGTTGCGGCGCCCATGTCTCCGACTGCCCTCACGTCTTCCTGGAGGGCCTTGACGAGAGCGTTGAGGTGGTCAAGGCGTCCTTCCACCGCCGACACGCGGTCAGACAGCGCACTGTGTTGGGCGGCCGACTCGTTCGCGGCCTCACGGGCTGTCTCGGCCCCTTCCGCGGCCGAGCGCTCCACAGTGAGGCGGATACGTTCCAGGTAGGCCAACAACGCCATGTTGAAGTAGTTACTGGGGTCCACGAGGTCGCCGAGCCTCGCCAAAGCCGCTTCGAAATCTGGGCCGGGCACCCGCGCCGCTGCCCTGATGGCATCCCCGGCCCAGTCCGCCCCGGGGGTCTGCACGGGGGTGTCGTCAGGTGCCTCTGCCTGGACTGGCACATTGCTCTCTGGGGTCACTCGACCGATTATTGCCCGTTCGTTTCCAGATGATCCGCAGGCACACGCCGAGGCGAGAGGAGGCGCACCCCAGGGCACACCCCCGTACGGGCCCGTGACAAGGCACCTGGCCGTCCAGCCGCGCCACGGGACCCGCACCCCCCTTCCGGGCTCTACAAGGACGCTGGGGCGCTGCTGAGCCGATGGCTCGTCTCCCAGGCCCGCCGCATCTCCTCCGTGCTCACGCCGAACACCCTCGCCGTCTTCGACCAGGCCCCCGCCGTCGACATGTCCTTCGGAAGCGGCTCACCGGCCTCGAACCCCTTGTACGCCGCATACGTCCAGCCGCGCTCGGCCGCCGCGTCGTTCATCGACCACCCGCGGAAGTGCCGCAGATGGCAGACCGTCACCTCCTCCTCGGTGATCGCGTACAGGTCGCGCGGAAGCACCTTCACGAAGGCCGCCAGATCCGGCAGCATTTTCGCCCCCGGACACTCCAGATCCCCGCGCCGGAGCGACGTCACGTACCCCCAGTGCAGGCCCGCGGCCACCGCGTCGACCGACCGCAGCCCCAGTTCCGTGACGCGCCGGTCCAGCAGGCCATGGTTGAACCCGCGTGGCGTCGGCCTCGATCCGCGCGCCATCAGACCGCCTCCGCCGCGAGCTGTTCGGCGAACCCCAGCTTCGGCATGGGCGAGTTCTCACCGAAGGTGAACCGGGCCTTGCCCGCCTCCTTCGCCATCACTGCCGTGATCAACAGCCCCAGCTCGTACGGAGCCCGGTTGTGGTCCGCCTTGCGCCCGCGGTGCTTCGCCTCCCGCGACAGCCGCGTCCGCGCCTGCGCCAGGATGTCCCGCACGTCCGGCGTCCCCCCGGCCAGCCCGTACGCCGTCTCCGCCAGCCGCTCCGCGCCGCCCTCACGCCGCATCAGGTACGCGAACGCCGCCGCCGCCGACGGGCAGCAGTTGGTCCCCGACTCGATCTGCCGCCCCGCCTCCACCGTGTCGACCACGCCCGAATACCGCTGATCGAACAGGTCGCCGATCTTCGGCGCGGTGAACCTCGTGCGGTTCCACAGCGACCAGTGCACATCCCGCTGCGTGTCGTACAGCATGAGCAGCCGCACAGCCGCACCCAGCGCCGTACGGTACGAGCCGACCCCGCGCCCGGCGAGCGCATCCGCCGGCGTCCGCTTGAGACCGATGTCGGCGTACCGGATCACCTCCACCGGCACGTCCCGGCCCACCCAGCCCGTCAGCGGCTGCCTGGCTTCCACGGCCGCGAGGCACCGGTGCCGACCGTTGGAGATCCCGCCGTGCGTGCACAGGCATACGATGTCCGGGATACCCGACTGCCAGTCCCCGGCGGTCATCGCGGTCGCGATGCCCGACGCGTGTCCGCGCCTGCTGCCGCGCGGGTTGCAGCCGCACTCTGTCCCAATTTCGAGGGCGGACTCAAGTTCGGCGAGGCTCAGCGTCTCCCACGACACCTGATACGGCGGACCCTCCACCTGGTGCGTTGAGGTGTCGCCCGTAGGGGTCATCCCGTCGACACTCGCCCTATCCGGCTTTTCTGTCTGGCTCTTACTTGACATGGTGGAACTGCCTCCATGCGAGGGATGGGTGGGCCCCCTGCTCTCGTCCGGCAAGACCTCAAGCGGGGGGCCCCTTCATAGGAGACGCTAATGCCACTCCCCGGGCGATACATGCCCAGAAAACGCTGATCACGCCAACGCACCCGGAACGGACGAAGCCTGAGAGTGGTCGGAACCCAGATCACGTGAGGAAAGATCACACATCTGGATAGACTGCCCAGATTGCCAGAAGGGGCCCTCCGCACGATCCCAGGTAAAAGATCGGAAAGGCGCCCCCCCGTGGCCAGCACAGACACGACAGAGCGCGGGAAGCTGGCTAGAACATCACTGCGGGGACTTGACGGGGACCAGGGCAGCGCTCCCGCCCGGAGCGGCGAACCTCAGCAGACGCGTACCAGAAAAGGCCGCCTCGACAGCCCAGACGGTGTACTCGTCCTCTCCGTAGTTCTTCCCACCCAGCGTCTCCACTTGCCACTTGTGTGCTCATGCCCGCTAGAGCAGCGGGAGCCGGACCCGTCCGGTCCGGGTTGACTGTGTGGTCGCAGATGAGCAGGACCCCGCCCGGCGGAGGCGCCTTGAAGCACGTGCCGATCAGCGCTCGGTTGCGGTCCTCGTCCGCCACCCCTAACCGAGCAGCCCCGAGACCTGCACCAGAGGCTGGACGCGCCGGACGCCCGGCAACCCGTAGATCCCCGACGTCCTGGTGCCCTTCGCGACGTCCCGGTAGCGCGTCTCACGCCGGAAGACCGGCGCGTCCACGTACGCATCCTCCACACCCACCCCGGGCACCAGGGCCTTGAACCCCGCCCGCTGAGTGGGCGTCACGTGCCCGTACAGCGCATCCAGGGACCGGTTCGGCCAGTACCGCACGTACGCCGGTTCCTCGACCTGCGTGAACCAGTACCCCTGCTGCACGTACCAGGAAATCAGCTTCGCCGGCGACCGCTCCGCGATCACCATGGCCACCCGGTACCCCGCCGCCCGGTACCGCTCCTCACAGTCAGCGACCAACCGCCGCGCGAGCCCCTGCCTGCGGTACCGGGGCATCACCGCAATCATCTCGATCTCGACCAGCGCCGCGGCGATCCGCTTGACGAACCCGAACGAAGGGGCCCCGGCGTCCTGAGTGATCCAGTGCATCGGGGGACAGCAGTAGGAGAACCCCACCACCTCGCCGTCCCCGCGATCCATCACCCGCACCGACGCCAGAAGCTCAAGCGTCCCCTTGTTGGTGCGCAGCTCCCTCAGATCGTCGTCGTGGCGCTCCGCCTGCCGGGCCAGCCCCTTGACGAACTCCACGGCGCCCATGCTGTGCAGCGCCATCTCCGCCAGCTCGACCAGCCGCGGACCATCACCCATGCGCGGGGACCGGATGAACGGGACATCGGACATAGTGGGGCACTCCTGAGCCGCGGACCAGCAAGAGATCGCCGATCGTAGCGGACCTTCCGGAAGAACCGTTTCACCGTCAGGAAGGCCACCGGCCACCGATGTTGCCGCCGAACCCGCCGGTCACCGTGCCGCTGATCTTCTGCCCGATACCGCCCTCCACGTACGCCTCCGGCACCGCGATCGTCGGATGCCCCACAAACGACGTCGGCGACCGCCGCGGGTCCTCCAGCCGGGCATGCGCACGATCCCCGCGCGGCGCGTACAACGACGCCTCACCCAGCGTCGTGTGCGCCGCGGCAATCGCCGTAATGATCCCCTCGTGCTCCACAGCGTTCCACTTGTCCGTCCCGTCCTCCACAATCGCGTTCGTCGGGTCGTAGTTCTTCAGCGCCCTCAGCACGCTCTCCGCCATCGCAACCGACCTCGGCACCATCACCGTCCGCAACTCCAGCGCCACCGACAACGCCGAAACCCGCTCCGACAGGGAGACCTTGCGCCCGACCTCCTTCACCGCCCCCCGCACATGCGCCGCGTACGTCTCCCACGTCACCTCCCGCGGCGGCACCGCAGCCCGCAGGCCCTCGAACACCGCGGGCATGATGATCTTCCGGGCGAACGCCTTGCCGTCCAGCGTCACCCCACACATCACGTGCACCGGCACCATCGGGTCCATGGCCTCCACCAGTTCCGCGATACGAGCACCCATCGCCCGCCCCGGCAAGTCCCCGGGCGGCTCCTCCAGATGGAAGACACCCAGACGCCGGATGTCCTCCCCAGGCTCGTTGTAGACCGCGGCCACCACCAGACCCGTCAGCCGCCGCGGGTCCCCGCGGTCGACGACCAGCACGTACCGGTGCACCAGCGTCCCGCCCACGTTCACCCCGCACCACCCAGCCCGAACAGATCCAGCGGCAGCCCCATCCGCTCCGCGATCTGCTCCGCCACCCGGCGCGCCCGCTGCCGCTGCTGCGGCGTCGGACACACCGGCTCCGCCGCGTTGAACAGCACCTGCACCCGATACTGCGCAGCATCCTCCCAACCGGCCACCTCCAGAACCTCGCGAAGTTCCCGGGTTGCCCACTCCTCAAAGTCGGCGATCGTCTCGCAGCACTGCACCCTTGGCATGATCAATCCCTCTCCCTGGCTCATCCACCAGCACCACTCAGACAGCAGCTCTGGAAGGAGCTGGAAAGCGCCCTCGCGGTCA
The DNA here is from genome assembly GCF_000147815.2 of Streptomyces violaceusniger Tu 4113. NCBI lineage: Bacteria > Bacillati > Actinomycetota > Actinomycetes > Kitasatosporales > Streptomycetaceae > Streptomyces > Streptomyces violaceusniger. The sequence goes on from NC_015952.1 coordinate 127,754, forward strand.
CCCCACGTCACGGCCCGGAATCCGTCCCCGAGAGATAGACCACCAGTGGGAAGCGGCGAAAACTCCGAGTTGAGCTGCACTGACTGTGTCGTCGTGGTCGCGCTCGTGCTCAGCCTCGAACGCCACATACCCCACCCCACCCCGCCCGCCCGGCTTCAGCTTCGCCACGTACGCCTTGAGCTGCCCCTTCAGCACCTCCGCGGCCGGAAGCGTCGTCGTCACCGTCAGCGCCTGGCGCCGCATCACCTCGTCCAGCCCGGACACCAGCAGCGTCTTCGGCACCCCCAGGTCGGGCCACTGGCCGGTCACCTGCTTGCCGGCGTGACTGGTGACGGCCAGGATCTCCGCGTTGCCCGGGTCGGCCCGCAGATCCTCCACGACCGCCGCCCCGATGCCCGTGGCGTCGACCGCCGCGAGCACCGGCCAGCCGCCCGAGGAGAACGCCCGCGACAGCTCCCGGGTGCGCGCCGCCACCGCGGCGTACGGCGTGCCCAGCGGCGCCTGTTCGCAGACCACCACCGCCCACACCGGCAGCTCGGCCGTGCCCAGACGCTTCGGCACCAGGCCGACCCACGCCGCACGGTCGCGCCTCTTTCCGACATCTAGGCCCAGAAATACTGGAATCGGGTCCATACCGGCGATTGTGGATCAAGTCCACCCAGGACTACCACTGTCTACCCGGTTGCAATAGGGTGTCACCAGCACCCGAAACGGTGCGCTCAACGACCACGGCACCCCTCCGGAAGGACCCCATGACCACCAACGACCAACCCGCCCCCGACATCGAGCAACGCACCGAAGAAGCCGAAGCCGCCGGACAGGCAGGAGACCCCCGCGCCGCCGCCCGCCTCTACCAGACCCTGGGCGACGACCTGAAAGCCTTCTACGGCCCCTTCGACTCCCGCGTCCTGGACGCCTACGAAGGCATGGCCCGCTGGTGCGCCGGAGGACGCCGAAGAAGTTAAGCAGCCCACGGCGCAGCCGGGAGTTCCGGAGCCTGGAACGGAACCTCATCCCTGAACATCGAGTCGATGAGATCAGGATTCCATAGACCGCCGCCGGATTCTTCGAAGCTGCACAGCATTTCGGCGGCCCAGACCTGCCTACTGACCGAGGCGCGGTATTGCTGGGCGTACTCCGGCGTGATGCGCTTGACGTCGGTGTATGGGACTTTCCATCTGCTGTATACGTCTCCTCCATTCGCAAACCAGTCGAAAAACCAGCCTCGCTGGCCCGCGGGCGTAGTGGCGCTGACCAGGCAACCTCCGCCTGGAACGGCCGCCAGCATCGGAAGAACAGAACCTTGCATGACCGCAGTAGGCACCCAGGCAATATGGCGCCCTCGTCGATGATGCACATTCCGGCTGTCATTCCGCGAATGTGTCCTGTTGCGGCGAGGGCGATAATCCTCCCTCCGGAGCAGGCCAACTGAATTTTGGTAGCCGAGTCAGAAGAGAGTTTCAGGCCGAGCTGATCCACAACGTAACGACATTTGAATACCAATTCCACGGCTTGTCGAAGCGTTGGCGCGATGATGAGGCAGTCATACTTGGGGCGGCACATTGCCCACCACACCGCCAGGGACGAAAGGCTCGTCGACTTCCCCGCCTGCCTGCTGCTCACGACAAGCCCGCGGATACCGGGCGTCGGCGCTTTCCGCAGAAGATCCGACTGCCAGGGGTCCGGAGGCGTCCCCGCACACTCCATGACGTACGCCGGGTCGATCGCCAGCCGCATCATCTGCTGGGGAGTCAGCGACTCCTCCGCTTTAAGCGCCACTGTCACCTCCCATCGGGATTTCGGCCAGGGCCTCGGCCATGACGGCGCGGGCCTCGGGGTGCGCGGCGAGCCGGTCGTTGAGCGCGCCGACGATGGACTGCCACTCCGGGCCGCCGATGGCGAGGGCCTGGGCGCCGTCGCCTTCGGCGATGGCGAGGTTCACGCCGGGTGCGGCGATGGCGCCGGTGGCGCGGGCTCGCAGGTCGAGGAGTTTGGTCAGTTCTGCAATTGCGCGGATGGCCTGTCCGGGCCGGTCGGTGGAGCGGTCGACGATGTCCCGGAGGGCCTGGCAGGTGGCGATCACGAGGCGCATGACGGCTTCGGGGGAGTCGATGGGCTCTTCGGGGTCCTCCTCCATGACGTGGGCTCCGCATTCGGTGACGTGGCGTCGTACGTCGCGTACGGGGAGGCTGTAGGCGGCGGCGGCGCCGGCGACGGTGTAGAGGCCGGTGGCGAGATCGGATTCGATCTCGTACCGGTCCCGGCTGATGCAGGTCAGGCATCCGTTGGTGCGTGCTTCGGCCACGGTCACTTCTGGCGGCGCCCTACCGGCAGCACGGTGAACAGGACGGTCAGCAGTGCGATGACGAGGGCCAGGAGTACGGCGCCGACGGCGAAGGTCACCAGGTTCATGGCGAACTGGACGAGGTCGAGAAGGCTCTGAATCAGCTTCAGAGGGTCGGCGATCTGGGTGGGGTCGGGCAGCTTGGGCGCGTCGGGCAGTCCGGGGATCGGGATGGGTGGTTCGGGGAGCTTGGTAGGGAGCTTGTCCGTGGGGACCGGCACGGGGAGCTTGTCCGTGGGCAGGGGCACGGGAGGGGTCGGCAAAGCCTCAAAACGGTACATACCTCATATCATGGACTCGGTGCGTACCAGTCGTACAGCCGCGCAATGACGACGAACCGGCAAAAACCCCCATACAATCCACGGTCGTGACGACGCATGAGCCTGACCTGCAAGAACTCGCCAACCTGCACTTCGCCTACACCGCCATCAAAGCGCGCCGGGACGAGGCCATCCGCCGCATCGCCGCCCGAGGGCGCCGCGGGGACCAGAAGGCCATGAGCGACATCACCGGTTACCACCGCGAGACCATCTGCAACATCGCCGCAGGCCAGGCCGCGCGAGGGTGAACACCCGCCGCGCACGCGGGGCGGCGGCCGTGACCGTCGCTCTCGCCGCCTCCCTGATCCCCGCCGTCACAACCCATGCCGCCGAGCCGCGTGGAGGGGTGAGACCGGCGTGCGGTGCCTGACCGTACGCGGCACCGCACCCGAATCCTCCCCTCTCCCTTCCGCGGCCCCGCCCGCTAACGTGATCTCATGGAACCCAACCCCGGACGCACTCAGACCCCCTGGGCGCGTGTACGTGCCGTAGATCCGGCGGTCACCCCAAGGAAGTCCTGCAACCGCTGCGGATCGGACGCGATTCTCCACTTCAAGGCGGACTTCGACCGTACGAGCTTCGCCCTGCCGCGGGAGGAGGAGGACCCCACCGGGGACGCCGAGCCCATCGAGGTCAGGCAGAGGGTCGAGAACGACATCTTCTCCTGCCTCGGGCACGCCGGCGATCTGGCCTTCGCCGCGGCGTACACGGTCATGGCCGGACCCGCCGGAGCTGTGTAGCGTCAGGGGCTGCGGCCCGGCCGAACCCGGGCCGCAACTCCCCACCCTCGGCCCCCGCACGCCACAGACGCATTCCGTGATCACCCGGTTACGCTGTCTGTGTGAGCCTGACTGCCGAACTCTCCAACCCGCGCTCGCCCGTCTCCCGCTTCCTGAGCGAACACCTGCCCGGCGCCGACCTGCACACCGCCTACCAGCACGCCGTACGCGGACTGCGCACCACCATCCGGCCGCCCGAATCCCTCGGCAACACCCCCTGGACGATGCTGGGAACCGCCATCGACCTGCGCATCCGCACGTGGCTGGGAGAAACGGATCACATGGGCGTCCGCGAGGGCATCGCCTACCTTCGCAACGCCCACCCCGGCGCGCCGCCGGGCCTGCCGGTCACCGATCAGCAGCGGTGCCTCCTGAACGCCGCGGCGGCCGGGGATCTGCTGCTCCAGCGCCTGGCCTCCTGTGCCGTCGCCTCCCAGCCGCTGACGGCCGACCAGGAGGACGCCGCGGCTCGCGCCGCCATCGTCGCTGCCCGCTACGACGCCATCTTCCGCACCATCCCCATCAACGGCGCATCCCGGGCCGTCGGCCACTTCACCCGGCTGCCCCTGCCCGACGATCCGGACGCGGCCCTGCTCAGCCTGACGGCCGAGATCCCCACCCGGGCCGCCGAGGACATCCGCCGCCAGTTCGCCGCGGCCGCCACCGCCCTCGCCGGCATCAAGGGAAGACCCCTCACCTGCTCGCCCACCTTCGCAGGCTCCCCCCACGTCGGCCACGCCGAAGGCGACTTCATCGCCGGGAAGACCCTCATCGACGTCAAGTCGACCATCACCCCGGACCTGCGCCCGGCCAAGGCCCGCAAGTGGTTCCACCAGCTCGCCGGGTACCTGCTGCTCGACTACGACGACGCCCACGAGATCACCGCCGTCGGCATCTACCTCGCCCGTCAGGCCACACTCCTGACCTGGCCCGTACGGGACTTCCTGCGCCTGATGGGCGCCCGCACGCCCCTGGACGTTCTGCGCGCCCGGATGAAGAACACCCTGGCCCCTCAACCCGTCGCATAGGACTGAACGTGACCGACTCCACGCCCCCGACCGCCCGAGAGATCCGCGACCTGATGGGGGTGATCGCCAAGGGCGTCGCCGCTGACGTGGATGCGGCCGCTCTCGGCCGCCTGGTCGTCGCCTCCCTGGACTCCGCCGACCCCTGCCCGTTCGGCCCGATGCCGGACGACCCCAGCCACGAACACCGCCTGCGCACCCAGGCCACGCGCGTGCTCGGTGAACTCCTCTACACCGCATCCCTGCTGTCCATGAGCCTGCGGCCCGACACCGACGAGTCCAGCGCGATCTCCTACATCCACTCCGGCCTGGACCGCCTGGTGCGCTCTCCCGTTCTGCGCCACCTCGCCGAGTGTCCCGGCGAACCCGCGGCCCACCACGGCCAGGAGGAGACGGAGGAGGACCGGTGACCGTCTTCGTGACGGCCGTCCTGTGGACGGTGCTGTTCGTCTGCGTCGGCCTCGGGCTCCTCGGCGCCAGCGTACGCAGAGCCCTCTACAACCGTCACGACCTGCTGATGCAGGCGTGGGCGGACATGCGTCAGCGCAACGAGATGCTGTGCGACCGCCCGGGTCCGATCGAGCTGGAGGACTTCCCCGGCGTGCGGGAGAGCTGGAACGACATCGATACCTTCGGGCGGTTCTGGATGGTCCTGACGGCCTTCACCTGCGTCGTCGGGATGATGCTGTCCTTCGTGATCAGCATGGGCGGCCGGTAGGCGGCACAGCAAGACGGCCCCCGGACCATGAGAGTCGCTAAGACCATGGTGCGAGGGCCGTTCCAGGTGCTGGACTGACGCTCCGTCCGGGGCTGGCTCCCGTGGGGGAATGGGGGTCAGGCCATCAGGAGCAGTCACTCCGAGCGGGGCTGGATGCACCCCGCAAAGTTGGACTGACGCTCCGTCCGGGACTGGTTCCCAGGGGGGAATGGGGCCAGGCCATCAGGGAGCAGTCACTCCGAGCGGGGCTGGACGCACCCCGCAAAGAGGAGACTACCGGCCCCCTGATGGAAGGGCGCTCATTTCGGGGAAGTTTCGCCGTACGGAACCGTGTTCGTCAGCCCGTACGCCACAAGTACCCCCTATGGCCCCTCCTGCCCCCCGGGCGCCGCGAGGATCACCTTGAGCTGATCGTCGGGGCACGCCGCCGCGAGCTGCTTCAGCATCCCGTGCTCGCCCGGGTCGGCGCTCAGGCCCCAGCGGAGCTTGACCGCGGTCCACTCACTGACGTACCGGCAGCGCGCCCCCTCGGCGGCGGGCAGCCACTCCGCGGGGTCCTTGCCGCCCTTGGACCGGTTCTGCTGCGCCGAGACGGCCACCAGAGCCCTGGAGTCCCCCAGGTCGTTGGCGTACCGCTCGCGCCGGTCGGCCGACCACGACCAGGCGCCGGAGCCCCACGATTCGAGAAGGGGCACCAGGTGGTCGATGTCGAGCTTCCGGACGTCGCTGATCTCCTGGCCGTCGTAGTACGACAGCCACCGGCCGCCGGTCACCTTGCAGCCCGGCCCGGTCGTCACTGCGGCGAGAGATTCCTCCTGGAGCACTTCCGACCTTGTCGGGCAGCCGTCCTTGTCCTCGTCCGTCCAGTGCTTGAAGGAGGACCGCTTGTAGCCGTCGTTGTGCTCCTGGTCGACCGGCAGCGACGCAACGGCCCGGTGCAGCGTGGTCACGTACCCTCCGCCCTCGTCGGCCGCGGCGCTTGTGCCGGGCGTGACGAAGCCCGTGGCCAGCAGCAGCGCGGCCACGGTCAGCAGGGTGGATCTCCTCTTGGCGTGTCTCATCGGTGGACTGGCTTCCTCTCGGATAGGCGGGACTTCAGCCGGGCCTTCCCCTCCGGGCCCAGGCCGGGGATGCGGAACGAGTCGGCGTTCGCGAGCGCGGTGGCCTCTTCCAGGCTCAGGCCCATGCGCGCGAGGATGTTGGTCACCCGGTGGCCGATCGCGTCGTGCCCGAGCAGGTGGCAGGGCGACCCGGGCGGGCAGGACCGTCCCGGGACCAGCCGGGCGGGCAGCGACTTGCACGGGGCGCAGTCCGGGCACAGGTCGAGTGTCTGTCCGCCGGCGGCGCGTGTTCCCCAGCCGTCTTGGGTGGCCAGCTCGCGGGCGAAGCTGACGATGCAGGTGTTGTAGACGGTCGTCGTCCCGCGGCAGCGGCGGCCGTCGGTGACGGTGTCACAGGTGATCACGGTGTGGGCGCTCATGAGGAACCTAGCTGAGCAGGGTCCAGGCGTGAGGCGCGGCATCGCGCGCAGGCCGAGACCGGGGCGGACAGGTAGCGCCCCGGTGACAGCGGCGAGCGTAGCCATCCGGCGTATGCCAGGGCTTCCACGCCTGCGCAGTACACGCAGGCCACGCCGTTGAGCTGAGGGCGGGTCAGGTCAGTGAGGGGGAGGTTTCCGATCAGGTACGGCACTGCTTCGATCAGCGACATGGCAGGCTGCGATTCGTCGGGAGTGGACGGCTGTTGTGGTCAACGACTCCGGGCTTTCAGGGGTGTTCACGAGGCGAGGCGCTTGTTGATCCGGGACCGCAGCGTGTCCATGCTGAATCCCTTCGGGTCTACCTTCCCTTTCTGCCACTCTTTGTGACCTATCACACGGTTCGCCCCCCACTCTTTACTCCGGCAGATCGCCGCCGACACGCGCACGATCGCGTCCATCTGCGCCTTGGGCCACGGGTCCTTTCCCGTACCGACGTTCACGCATTCGAATCCGAAGAAGTAGCGGTTGCCGTCCGTGTCCCACTTCCTCGGCGCCGGCATCTTGCGGTTCGCCTTCACGGCCCCCAGGACCGCGCTGTCCCCGAGCCCCGCGTGATTGGCCCTGCCGTATCCGATCAGGTAGACCGTTCCGTCTTTGGCGATCACCCCGTGACAGAGCGGGCCGGGAAGGTCGCTTCGCCCGTACCGGCACAGCGACACCGAGCCGTCGGTGCCCCGGGAGGCGGTGTGATGGATCATCACGCCCGTGTCGCCGTACCACGGGCCCTTGTGATCGCGGTTGTGACGCGACCAGTCGCCGACCTCCACCACGGACACGCCCTCGTCGCGCAGGGCGTTGATGAACCACCTCGCCCGGCCGGTGACCACCGGCCGACGGGGCTGTGAGGCATGGGCAAGGGAGTCGGGGAGTAGAAAGCCAGCCGCCGTCAGGGCGCCTGCTGCTTGGAGGAGAGTGCGCCTGTCCATGCTTCATGATCGTCGTAAAAACTGGACGAAGCAACACAAAACAGACACCGTGTCGGGTACTTGACGGGCCCCCAGACATGCGCCCTACCTGCCGAAGCCCGCGGCCACCCGGTCAGCCACCGTCCACCGGCGAAACAGCCGCCGCCGCTCGGCGTCCGTCATCCGCACCGCCCGCTCCACCACGGCCACCACCTCGGCCGCCTCGCACTTCCACGTCGCGAAACGGTCCTCGTCGCTCACCTCCACCAGGCCCACCGGCCGCACCCGGTACAAGTCACCAAGGACCCACTTAGAGGCGTAGTGACGGGCGTAGAGCGCATCGGAGCACACATACACGCGGTCCTGGTGCTGCGTCAGGGGAGAGATCGCGGTCGCCTCACCGCGCCGGTTCGCCTCGCAGTCCGGGCAGCCGTCGAGATACTTCGGCTCGTGAGGGAGGATCAACTGACCGGCTTCCAGGCCCGCCACACCGCCGTGGAACAGACGCTCCGGCAGGTCCCCGACGCCGGCGGACGCGATGGCTCCCATGACCACTCCCATGACGGCTCCCATGACCGCCCATGATCGTGCAGCGCGATCCCGGCCGGGCCGGTCCGCCGCCCGCGCCACGCCGCTTCCACCTCAAAGCGTGATCAGCGCCCTCGACCGAGGACGATCCCGGGATGATCCCGGCCGGGTTCGAGCACATCCCTGTCGAGGTCCGTTCGGCAAACGGGCATGGCAAACCCACCTCCCAGGCATCCCTGAGTTGACCTGCTGTTTCGGTGTTCGGAAACAGGCGCTGAGGCGAGTACGGCTCCCCTGGTGCCCCCGGTGGCCAGGACCGCGGACCCTTCTGCCCGGCCTCACGCTCCGGGGCGGTATGGCGGGATTCCCTACTCGCTCACCGGCCCGTGCTCGCCGACCAGGACGCGCCAGCGGATGAACGGGGTCTGACCGTCGATGCCCCACCGGGTACCGCGCTCGGTGCGCTTCCACACCCGGCCGCGTGCGTCGGTGACCTCGCGTACTTCCACCGGCGCCAGGAAGGACCCGGGGCCGTCCGCCCGCCAGGTGCGCGGCTCGGTCAGTACCAGGTCTCGAAGGTGCCGCGGCGGGCCTTCACCGGCCGCTGGTCGATCTTCTCCCGGCCCACCCAACGGCTTCCCGCTCACTCCTGCGCCGCCGGGTGCTGGTGGGCGATGGCCTCGGCCGCCAGCCGCACCAGCGGCAGCAGAAGCCGCGGGTCGGCGCCCAGGTACTCGGCCAGGGCGGCGTTCGCCCGCAGTGTGTAGACCTCGGCCGCCGCCAGCCGCTCGTTGACCTGCGGCCCCATCGCCCTGTGCGCTCCACGCAACTCGGCCGCGGCGCCCTCCAGCAGCTCGGCGGTATCCGGGTGCACGGCGTGGAAGTCGTGGGGGTCGGTGAACAAGTTCTGGGCGCCCCTGTTCGTCGTCACGTGTCGCCTCCGGTCGGCAGGACTCTGCTCAGGCAGTCGGTGAGAGCGTCCAGGTAGCGGTCATCGAGCGCGTCCAGGGCCTCTTCCCCCACCGCCTCGTCCACGTTGAGCCGCAGCGAGCAGTAGAGGTCCGTCATGCCGGCGAGGTACGCGGCCACCTCCGAAGAAGCCACCACGCGCGGCTCCCCGGCCGCCGTCGTGAACGCGTAGCCCTCCTCCGTGGAGTACAACTCGAAGGTGATCAGACCGGTGCGCTCCAGGTCCTGGAGGGCGCGCACACGCCGTATGTGCATGGCTCTGCCCATGCCGGGCCCGGGATTGTAGAGGGTCACGGGGTGAGGTCTTTCCGCTTCGGGGAACCTCCGCACGGGGGCACGGAGGGGGCGCTACGCGCGCAGTCTAGGCCCGGCCGACCGCGCAGGCGGCCGACGCATGCGCACGGCGACGTGCAGTGTGCACCGCACTCCAAGAGCAGTTCGAACAGCGTTTTCCGTGGTGATCGTCCAGCTACACGCGTCAACTGTGGTCCCTGCGTCCGGTACCGCTAGGCGGTACCGGGGCGGTTGACTGCGCACGAAATCAGGTGAATCCCCGACGCGAACACACGCTGACAAGCGAGCTATGCCCCAAATAGCGGTCATGTCCGTTTAGGGTCGTGATCGTGAGCACGAACCTGACTGGGGACGAAACGAACACGTTGTCCCGCCTGGTGTCTTCCGGCACCGCGAGAACCATCCGCGAACGCGCCGGATTCACGGCCAGCGACTTCGCCAGCCGCGTCGGCGTCGCATCCCGCACCCTGCGCGCCTGGGAAGAAGGCAAATCCACTCCCCGCCAGCCCTACGCAGCCCGCAAGTACCTCTCCGAGCTACGCCAAGCCAGCCTGAGCATCGTCAACCGCGTCGAGCAGAACCGCGCCAGCCGCCCCGGAACCGGACACCTGTGATGCGCGCAGCCTGGCGCTCCTACACGCCCTACCTGCACCTGTACCGCGCCCTGAAGCTCTCCCACGACGCCCAGGCCCTCTCCGACGTCCTGACCCACCTCGTCCGCGCCACCTCCATGGACCGCGAAGAGGCCACCAAGACCGCGATCCTCGCCGCCCTGACCGGCGACCTCGGCCTCACCTGCACCCTCATGGACGCCCACACCACCCACGACACCCCCCTGCACGAACTCCCCGACGTCGCCGCCAGCAGATCCGGCCCGCTGCACGTCGAACGCACCTCCGAGGCCCTGCGCCACTACAGCGCCATGGCCAAGTCCGCCGGCGGCTTCGTCACCCTCATCGCCGAACAGCTCACCGGCGACCCCGAAGACGACTTCCACTCCGCCGTCCATCTCTTCGCCTCCGTACCCGGCTCCTCCGACCGCAAGGGCCGCACCATCGCCCGCCTGCTGTCCACCTGCGCCGGATGGGACTTCGACTGCAACGGCCACGGCGCCCTCGGCAAGTCCCTGCCCTCTGTCGCACACGCCGGACTCGCCCTCCTGGCCCCCGCCCATCCCGCCCAGGACCCGGCCCTCCTCTTCACGCACCTGGTCACCGACACCGCCCAATCCCTCGGCTATCCCCTCGGCGAGGGCCTGGACCCCCACGGCATCACCGAAGCTCTCGCCAGCCTCCAGCGCCTGTCCGTGGCCACCTACTACGTCGGCCTGCGCATCGACCAAATGCAGGCCGACCTCATCCGCGCCCCGCACACCCCGCTGGCCGCCCAGGCATGGGCCTCGCGCACCGCCGTCCTGCCCCACCGCTACCTGGGGGAGCGGAACGGCTGGTACGGACCCACCCCCGACCGCAAGTCGGTCTTCCGCGACACCGGCCACATCGCCGTACGCCGCGCCCCCGCCTGACTCGGCGCCGGAGATGGCCGCGGTCTCGCCGGTGAGCTTCCGGCCGCCGTTGATGATCTGCGTCAGGTACAGGTCGCCGATACAGTTCTGCCCATGGGACGCAACAAACGCCACAAGCCCCGCACCGGCCAGCCCAGCCGTACGGCAGGAAGCGGGCAGGGCCCGCGTCCCCCCGTCACGCTGCAAGGCTTCGGCCCGGAGGACTACGACAACGTCATCCAGGCGACCGCCGACCTGTGCGAGCGGGCAGGCGCCCGCGGGTTCGAGATCGGCTTCCTGCACGACGACGTCCCCGCCGAGGATGCCGCCTGGTTCGCCGCCGCCCAGTTCCGCGGCGCCCGCAAGATCGCCGAGAACCACCGCGGCCCCGCGGACGCCGCCTTCGCCCTGGCCGCCGACATCCTCACCGGCGGCAAGTGCCGCTGCGGCAAACTCGTCAGCCTGACCGAAGGCGGAGCCATCGCCTACGGCAAGTCCCACCTGGCCCACGGCCTCGGAGAGTGGACAGCCCAACAGGCCCAGGCCGCCGGGCAATGCCGGTGGCGCCTGGTCAAAAACCGCTGGCAGTCCTCCTGCAACGCCCCCTCCCTCACCCTCCCCGGCAGCCGGTGATCAGCCCCCAGCCGCCAACACCACAGCTACTCCGGAGCCTTGCCGCCCGGCTCCTCGTCCGTACTGCGCTGCCGCAGATGCGCCAAAGTCTCCGCCACCTCCTCAGCCGCATCCGCCAGGCGTACCCCGCACCTGGCCCCCGCTGCCTTCGCACCCGCACCGCCCGCCGCCGGACACCCGGCCGCCTTCGCGGCCTGAGCCGCCTGCGACAGCCCCCACACCGCGCCAGCGGCGAACACAATCAGCGTGCCCAGCACGCACCGGCCCCTCACGGCGCCGCCCCCTCATCACCCGACCCGGCCTCCGGCACGGTGAACACCGACGACTCCTCGTCCGTCTCCGGCCAGTGCCACGTCCCCGGAAGCCGCCCCGTCCCGTCGTACGGAACACCCCCCAACGCCAAGGAGTGGAAGAACAGCCCGGCCGGATTCATCACCATCAGCCCCACGACGTCGGCCGAACCGACCTCCGTGACCACCGCGGCACGCATCGCCGGCTCGAACGCCTGAGACCCGTCCTGGCGCGGCGGTGTGCCGTGCGAGACGTAGCGGACCCTACAGCCCACCGTCAGCTTGCGAGAATTCATGGACCCGATGGTCCCGCCCCGCCCGCACCACCGGCCTCCGGCACGCCGACCACCACCTCCAAACGGTGCGCGTGCGTCCGGCAGAACACCGCGAACGACCCCCCAGCCCCCAACGTGTAAATCACCGCCCGCGCCCCCACCAGCGTCCCGAAAGACCCCGGCAGCAACCGCGCCTCCTCCTCGAACCGCACCACCGACGACTCCAGCGCAGGGTGAAGCAGCAACTCATACCCCGCCACAGACGGATGAGACACCGACGCCGCCAGGAGCGCCCGGTGGCAACTCGCTATCAACTCCTCTCCCATGATCCAACCGTAGGCCCATCAGACCTGATCAGGCCGTCTCCCCCACACCCCCGGTGGCTCCGGCCGGACACCGATCGGCACCGGCACACCCCGCGTCATCGTCAAGTCGCCCGAAGCCACCACCGGTGCAACGCCGTCCACCAGGCCCGAATGCCCCTACCCGCTGCCCCGCACCACCGCGCCACCACGCCAAGGACAGGACGGCGAAAGACCCCTCCAGCCACGCCGGAGAAGCCCTTCACCTTCTGCTCAGCCGGTGAAGGAGCCCACAGCTCGGGCCCGTCCTCCTCCACCGGGGCACCCTTCATCGTGATACCCACCTCATGGCCACACGACCACCGCAGCACGCGGTAGGCCCGCTCCAGGCGCCGCCCCCGCACCGCGATCTCGGCCGGTCCCGCCGCCGTACACCGCGGGCAGACCCGCTCCTGCACCTCACGCGCCTCCTCCTCGACCAGGGGCATGATGCGCATGGCTCCTGCGACCGGCGGGGCCGGGGCCCACACATTCTCGTCGCTGAAGCCGATGGGCTGGACCACCCACCGTTCCCCGCTCAGGTCGACCCGTGCACCATCCTGCCGCGGATATGTCGTCATGCCACGGGTCTACCACCTCACCGCCCGCCACGCCTTGCCTGTGCGCGATCCTCCCGGCATGCACGGCGACCAGGCACCGGATCATCGCGCGCTCGGCGCCGCTCAGCCAAGCGCACGCGGCCCTCACGTGCGGGGCCCCCAGCGAGGAGGCGTCCAGGAGGTCGTCGAACTGCCGCATCTCGTCCATACCCGGGCTGTAGGCACCGGGCCGGGAACCCCCCCGGCCCGGCACCGACTTCTTCACGCCGTGGCGGACAGCCTCTCGCCGACCAGGCCGAGCGCCGCGGCCACCGTTCCCTCCAGCGTCGTGCACACCGGCACGTTGTGCCGCCGCGCCACGTAGATCAGGTAGCGGTTGCGCTCCGGATTGGGGCAGTCCGGCGGGCAACCGAGCACCACGCGGCCCGTCGCCACGTCCAACCCGAACTCCACGTTGGTGGTCATCGCCGGAAGAGTGCGCAGGTCACGCGGCACCCAGAATAAGACCACGGTGGCCGCCGTGCGGGCGGCCGTCTCCCAGTCGACCTGGGTCTCGTAGCGGTCGGCGCGCTGCCCGTTGCGGGACTCGGGGCTCAGCACGCTCAGCGGCCGGTCGCCGTCCCACCGGGCGGCCAGGGCGCGGACGGCATCGGGCCGCCAGGAGGGGACGGGCGCGCTCTTGTCCGGGGTGGGACCGGCCAGGAAGACGGACGGGCCCACCGGCAGCGCTTCACGGGCCGTGACCAGGTCGACGGCGCTCACGCGGCAACTCCGCTCACCGCAGCGCCGGATTCTTCCTGCTGAGGGGTCCAGGGCAGCGGCAGGCCGTCCCCCGCCTCCCGGGACAGGACATGAACATGCAGGTGGAAGACCGACTGAGTGGCCGCTTCGCCCTTGCTCGTGATGATGTTCGCGGCCGGGCGCTCGGCCATCAGCTCGGCGGCACGCCGCATCACCAGGGCGGCCACGTCCGGGTCCTCGCCGGCGTCTTCGACGTGCACGCGCGGCATGACGAGGACGTGGCTCGCGTTGACCCCGCCACTGCGGGGACGCACCGCGAGGGCATCGGGCCACTCGCGCACGATGACGGCCGGGGACGTCCCGGCGGCGATGGCACAGAAGACACAGTTCTCCGCCTCGGTCTGCATCAGGGCAGGGGAGGGCTGGGACTTTCCGTCGTGGGGAGTCATGAGCCCAGATTCACCGCCCGGCCGGGAAAAGTGAAGCACCTACGGGAAGTTGCCCGTTGCCTCTTCGACCACACCGTCTTCCGGGCTGCTGCTACCGTCGCCGGGTGACAGATCACGAAAGCCTGGACAACCTCCTGGGGCCCGAGTACGCCCGCGTGGCACGCGCCCGCAAGGCACTGGAGGAAGCCGTCGCAGGCACAGCGAGGATGGCGGCCGACGTCGCGGACTTCGCCCCGATGGGCACCGCCGAGCTGCCCGCGGCCGTCGCCGCGCTCGCCGCCTCCACGACGCTGGACGAGGACGAGGACGCCGCCCGCTGGGTCTCCCGCGCCTTCACCGCCCACCCCGCCGACCTGCTCAAGACCGGCATGGACGGAACCGCCTTCGGCGGCTCGGTGATGATGCTGCGCGGCGCGCTGGCCGAGCTGGACCAGGCACTCACCCAGCTCGACCCCGGCTGAACCACACACCCCGACGTACCCCTTCGACCACGGCAGCAGCACCCCACCGGGAAGGAACCCACCCGCATGCCCGCGCACGCCCAGACCTCCGCCGACGAGTCCGACACCGCCCACCTGCGCGAGGGGGCCAGCATCACCCTCGAAGAGGCCGCCCTGCACCTGTCCGCGGCGAAGGTGCTGCTGCTCCAGGTCGCCCGCGCCCTGGAGACCCCCGCGACCGCGGTGGAGCTGGCCGACGAGATCGACGCCCTGCGACGCCAGGCCACCGACCTCTCCGGCCGTTCGGAGACCTTCATGCGCCTGGCCGCGATCGTGGACGGGGACGTGAAGGTCTCCGCCACCTTCCCCAACGGCGACCCCTGGGGTACAGCAGCCCGCGGCAGCGACCGGGAGGACTTCGGCGGCCCCGCCGTCATCCCCACCACCCGCCAGCTCCTGTGGCTCGCGGACGTTGCCGCCCAGGCCGGATGCGACCAAGAGGGAGTGCGCCTGCTGCCCGGCGGATACGAGGGCGGGTCGACGACGTACCCGCAAGCCATGGCCGGGATCAACCACCGCATGTGGGAGTCCAGGGCCGCCCAGATTCGCCGGCGCCGGGAGCGGGACGCGGCCGTGGCCGTGGAAGTCCTGCGCATCACCTGCGAGCGGTGCACGGCGGGCGACGGCGAACACTGCCGTACCAACACCGGCCGTATCAGCGAGAAGGTGCACAAGTCGCGCCAGAGCGCTGCCGAGGCCAACGTGGACGCGCGCCTGGGCTACCTCGGCGATACCCCGCTGGCCGTGGACGCCTGACCTCCCGCCATCGCCCTCCCCCTTCTACTTCTTGGGCGGCTTGATGCCGAGGGTCTTCCAGTAGTTCTCGAACCGGGCCTTGGCGATGACCGACCGGTCCGGGGTGCGCAAGACGATGCCTTCGCTCTGGCCCTTTGCTCCGTCGTCCAGGGCGACCCCAGTGCAGGGAAGGGCCCGCTCCAGCCACTGGTTCATGCCCTCGATGTCCTTCGGAAGCGAGGAGCCGTCCACAGTTCCCAGTCGCGGCACGATGGGGATGTTGTCCTGGCCCGCCAGGGCGAGCAGGGTGTTTTCGTCGGCGAAGGTCTGGCCGCCCCCTTCCCGCCAGGATGCCGCTTCCGCCTTGGTCGCGTTCAGCATGTCCTGGGGGATTTCGGCGACGTCGAATAGCCGAATTCCGATCTGTCCGCCTGCGGTGTACTGCTTGTTCGCGGCCCCGATGTTCGACCCGTATACCTCCAGGTAGTACACGCGGATTCCGCTGGCGTGGCGTACACGCATGCCGGTAGCTGGTGGGCTGGTCAGCTCCTCGGCGAGGGTGTGCAGCGCGTCCACGATGTCCTTTCCCGGGGGAACGGACGGCGCGACGCGGTCACCTCGGGCGTGCAGCAGATGTTCGCGGCTGCCGATGATGTAGTCGCCGTCCGCGCTGAGGATGATCCGTGTACCGGCTCCGTCGACCTGCTCGGTCAGGGTGACGGGGCCGGTGAACGGTGTCGCCTCGTCGGCGAGGCGTCCACGCTCGCCGAGGGCGTGGTAGGTGGGGATCGATGGGTACTTGGTGAGACTGTTGATGACTTCGAGTCGGTCGAGCATGGCGCCTTCTCCTTTTCCAGGTACGCGAAAGCCCCCTTCTCCGTATCAGGAAAATGGGGCGCGTCTGGTGTGTGGGCGGGGTGTCCGGCCAACAAGGTTGACGTCGGACTTGTGACCGAGGCTCTACCGTTGAGCTACATGCCTTTTTACCAGCCCGACAGGATTCGAACCCGTAACATCGGTTTTCCTGTGAAGTAACCGGCGCCTTCGCGCCGCGGAACGCTCCTGCCGCACGCGCCGCACACCAGCATCGCCGCGGCCACCGCGTCCATGCGGTTTGCCGCCGCGGTGCTGGCTCGCGTCGCGGGGTTTCCGCCCGAACAGGCCCCCGAGACCCGCGGCCCCGTCGCCCTGTTCGGCTGGGACCCCGACAGCGAGTGGGACAGCACCCGGCCCCTCACCACCGCCGAGCACGACGTCATCACGCAGGCGCTGGCAGAGGCCGGGTGCACCACTGCCTGACCCCGGGGCGGGAGGCCGGTCCCTGCTCCGGCAAGGCCCGGCCTCCCGCGCACCCCGTCCGGGACAGACGCCCCGGACCTGCGAACCACCCGGCACAAGATCCAAACCAGATATCAAAACAGGTGGGAACGGACCTTCCTTGCCCAGGGAGCGCCCGCGCGGTGCCGCCCTGTCTCGGGCCCGCACTGGACGTACAAGGGTCCCCACAGACCGGCTCAACGAGAGGAAAGACTTCCGTTCCCACCTGATTTAGTGGTATGGGTCACTGCATGAACGCTGCTCTTCCCGACCCGTGGGCCATCCGCAACGCGTGGCTGTCAGGCACCTGGACCCGCCCCGACGGCTCCCTCGTCACCGGCCGCCTGTGGGACGCCGACACCATCTACCGGTGGGAGCGCTACACCGACCACTGGATCAGCCAGCGCCTGGACGCCGGAGACCTCTGGCAGCCCACCGGCGAGACGATCCGCGAGTGGGTCAACCGCCTCATCCGCTGGGACACCGGCCAACGCCTCGGCCCCCGCTCCCGCGCCCGCGCCGTCAGCATCATCCTGAGCTTCTACGAGCACTGCGAACAGGCCCACGGCCTCGGCCCCTTCCGCCTGCCCAAGAGATGGAAGATCGTCGGCGTCGTGGAGGAAAAGCATCCCACGGTCTACCAGCCCTGGGTCACCGACGCACTACGCACCGCAGCCGACCAGTTCCAGGGCCTCCCCTCCTCCCCCGGCCGCGGACCCCACATGCAACACCCCTCCCGCCACCGCCTCGCCTGCTACCTCCTCCTGTGCGGCCTGCGCCCCAAACAGGCCATCCTCCTCGCCCTGGAAAACCTCCAGCCCGACCCCACCGCCAAAATCCTCCGCGCCAAGATCCCCCTCAAACACCACGCCGACGACCAAGCCACCCACAAGGGCACCCTCCCCTGGCCCCTCTGGCGCGCCATCGAAGACTTCCTCAGCATCCGCCAGCACCAGCTCCCCGCCACCGGACCCCACTTCGGCCCCGTCCTCACCACCCGCAGCGGCGCCCCCTACAAACGCGAAAACTTCCGCGAGCTGATCCGCCCCGTCGTCGCCTCCCACCCCGACCTCGCCGACATCCAGCCCCCCGTACGCCCCGCCTGGATCTCCCGCAGCCCGTCCCCCTGGACCCACCATCGCGACGACGACCAGGACGACGACACCGGACCCCGCACCACAGACCCCGGACACTGACCCGCGGATCTGGACGGCCGCCGGTAGCCCCGTGCCCCGGCGGCCGCAAGCGGAACCCCCGGCACGCCCGCTCCAGAGCGCCCGGACCCCGCGCTTCTAGAGCGTCACCCAGCCGCCCAAATCAGTCCCTGCCTGCCCGGTGCAGCGCCGCTGCGACCACTGGAGATCGGCTTCCTCTATCTCCAGGTCCGCCAGGGCGAACAGGTCTTCCCACTGCTGCTGCTCGCGCGTCAGCACGGGTCGCGCAGGCGATTCTGCCCGGCCCGGTACGGGTCGGGGGGTACGTCCTGGAGTAGGTGTCAACTGCATGCTGCGGCTCCTCTCACGGCCAGGCGGAACCGGAGAGTATCCGGGGCCGTACATGCCTGAACATCCCCCGGACGAACCCGGTGCGGGACCGGGGCCTCCCCGACAGGCCACTGGCCGCTGCTCCGCTGCATCTGTGTGCAATTGCACGACTCCCCAAACCCGCCCCAACCCCTCCGGCCTGCCCCTACCTTGACCGCATGACCCACGATGGCGACGTGCTAGCCCGGCACGCGATTCCCGGTACCTTTCGCGCCCACAAGATCCGCTCAACCGACCTGCCCGACTGGTTCAAGGAGAAGATCGAAGCCACCGAGGAGACCCGGCCCACGGACTTCTGCCTCCACCTGTACTCCGGCCCCCAAACCATCGTGCGGCGCGTCGAGAGCCCCCAGGAGGCGATGTGTACCGGCTGCCACGGGGACACCCCCGCGACACGGGCCTGCGCGCTGTGCAGGACAAAGATGGCAGCCGACCTGTCGGAGTGGGACATCAACGACCGCGAGATTCCTCTTGCCGGCGGCGGCCTGCTGATGCGGTTCTCCGCCGCCCGCTGCCCAGCGTGCTCGATCCCCTGATCGGAGCTGGTGTACGCATCGAGGGCCTGTATACGGCCGTACGGTTGCGTGTGCAGCAACGCGAGGAAGACGAGGAGCAGGCCAGTGAGCGACGGCGCGATCTTCCGGCACCGGGACCCGGCCGACCCGTACTGCTACGACGAGCTGTATATCGCCGAGGTGAACACTTGCCGGGTTGAAGTCGCCCACGAGGGAGCTGTGATGACCACGCCCGCCATCCGCACCGGCCTCATCGACGGAGGCGCCCAGTGAGCGGCGTGCCCCGGGAAGAGAGCCATCCGTACTTCGTCTGCCCGTCGTGCGGGATCGTCGGCGAGCCGGACTCCGTCGAGTACGCCCTCAGCCCGGACAGAGAACACGTCGACTGGACCGCGGCCATGAAGGTGAGCTGTGGCTCCTGCCGCAGCTACACCGAGATCACCCAGACCGACGCCGTAGCCCGCGACTCGGAGCACCGCTGCCTGCGCTGCGGTCACACCACCGCCTGCCCGGTCCGCGCGGACCGGGTCAACTGCTGGGGCTGCGGCCTCAACCAGCCCGGCCCCGCCTCCGCCGGCGCCCGCGCCGATTACCTGCGCGACGTCGAGCGCGCTGCCGACCAGTGGGCCGCCGCCCGGGTCCGGGTCGCCAAAGACGACGCCCGCGAGCGCGGAACCCTGCCCTGGTGGACCTCATGAGCGCACCCACGGCGACGGTGGAGGCCCACCGGGTGAACGAGCAGTTCCCCGACCTCGGCCTCAGGGGTGGCGTCCGGCTGACGCAGGACGAGGTCGGTCACGGACGCCACTCCTCGCGGTAGTCCGGGTGGCCGTCGTACACGGCGGCGAGTACTCGCACGGTGAAGTGCAGGACCGAATGTCTCGGATTGTTCGGCCCGCAGCGCTCGAACTCGTCTACCAGCACCCGCTTGGCCTCGACCTCGGCGAGGACGCGGGCCGGGTCGTGGCGAATGATGTGGGCCCGCTCTCGCGGCCACGCGTACTTCACCCGAGGCACGCCGTTCGTGTCCCAGACCCCAGTATCACTCTTAGGGCTGGGAACCCAGCGCGGTGCAGACTCCCCATGCCGGATGGCGGCCACGACGCTGACTCCGAGCACCAGTCGCACCGCTGCGAAGTCCTCGTCCAGCCGAGCACGCATGAACATCAACAGGTCTTGAGGCATGGCGAATTGTACCGTTTCGCCCGCGATATACGCGGGCGGGGACAGCCACCTGGCGGCGCAGATGTGGCGGGAGGCCGGGCTGCCGGAGCGCGGGATGATTCCGGTCACCGATCTGGAGCCGGTACGGCAGACCGTCCGCGAGCGTGCTGCAACTCGCTGACCTCGCCGTAGGTTTCGGCATGCGGGCAGCGGGATTTCGCTGGGACGCGCCGAGGCTCCCGTCCCGGCGTTGCGGGGCAGGAGCCTCGGATTGTACGGGCGCCGGACGGTGGCGGTTCAGTCTGCTGGGCAGTGGCCCAGATCAGGTCGATACCGTTTTGGCGCGGTCGAGGAGGTCACGTACAGCCGGTACACGTCGGTAGGGACGGAGTTGTTTGACGGCGTCCCGAACGTGGTCGCTGCTTCGGCCGGAGTGAACGCTGGTGGCCAGGTCGAGGGCCTGGCTGGTTGACATGCAGGCGGCCTCCACGTCGTGCTGCTGGAGCTGGGCGGTAGCCATACGCGAGAGGTACAGCACGTGGGTGCGGACGTATTCGGGCCCGTAGGCGGCGTCCGCCTGACTGAAGTGGCGCTGTGCGTCGGCTGGCCGGCCGAGGTCGAGCATGCAACTGCCCGTGAGCATGTCCACCTCCGGCCACTGCACCCAGTAGGCCCATGAAGGGTCGGCGTCGTGAGGACCCTGATCGAGGAAGTCGCGGGCGCGGTTGAGAGCGTGGAAACAGGCGCGCGCGTCTCCTAATTTGGCCAGTGCGCGGGCTTGGCGGGTGGCCAGCATGGCGTTGACGGTGGGGGTGGATCGGCCGCGGACGGCGGTCTGGGCGGTGCGGATCATGTTGTCGGCGTCTGCCGGGTTGCCCACGCTGTAGTGCTGGATGGCGGCGAACGCCAGGACGTTGGCGCCGAGGAGGACGTCGCCGCTGGTGTGTGCGGCGCGTAATGCCGTGGTGAAGTGGCGCTGGGCGGCCGAGTGCTGACCGTTGTCGAACCTCATCCAGCCCGCCATGCGGCCCAGGTCGGCCGCCTGGCCATACAGCCGTGCGCTCTGGGTGCTATCAGGGGAGTTCTTGCTCAGATAGTGGTGGACCAGTGACAGCAGGGCCTCGACTTCGAAAATCAAATCTCCGCCCCCGTGGGTGTCGTCATCGCGCTGAAGCTCCGTGATCCGGCCTGCGATGCGGTTGACCATGCAGGCGGACATGCGGCGGCCCTCTCCGGTGGCGGCGTGGGCCATGTCGGGTTGGGTGGTGAGCCAGTCGTGCAAGACCTTGGTCAAGGTCACGCCGGACAGGATGACGAATTGCCTACGGTCCATGCGGCCGCTCCTCAGCACGGTGTCCAGAGCAGCCACGGTACCGGCGGGTGTCCACGGCTCATACAGCTCCGGAAGTTCGGGGCCGGGGAGCCACAGCGGCCATGGCATCCCCGCCCGCTGGTCGTCGGACACCTTGAAAACGATGGCAAGCAGCCTCTGGGCGGTCTCGTCAGGCTCCCGGCCGCGCTCCCATTCCGAGACCGTCTTCTTGGTGGTGCCGACGTTGACCCGGCACTGCTGGCCGACACCCCGGACGAGGGCGGCCAGTTCCTCCTGAGAGCAGTCGAGCACCATCCGCCGGGCGTAGACGAGCTGATGGCGAAACACAGCGTCGGGTAACACGAATACCCCCCGGAAATCCCGATAAATGTGTGCGCATAGTAGTCCCTGACCACCCGGTGGGGAGCGGATCGGGCAGGACGGCCGGAATCGTCTCCTGGTGAGGAGAGAAGGGGACCGGCGGGGACTTGACATCCCCGCCCGGTACAGCGGCGGGGGCTTCCCGGCGGGCGGGCCGCGCGGCGATCGTTGCTCCGCCGGGGCCGACGGCCGGCGGGACCAGCACGCGCGGTAGCTCCCCGGCGGCCGAGCAGCGGCCCATTCCCCCCGCCGCCGGGTTTCAACTTCTCGCGAGGAGGACGCACCGATGGAACGGCTTCGCATAGCCCTCGGCTCCGACCGTGCAGGCCACGACTACAAGACCCTCTTGGCGGAGGACTTGCAGGCCAGCGATGCCGTGATCAAAGTCATCGACGTCGGCGTGCACGGGCAGGACAAGATCCCTTACCCGAAGATCGCGGTGACTGCCGCCCAGCTCATCGCCTCGGGCTGTGCGGACCGTGCGCTTCTCATCTGCCACACGGGCCTGGGCATGGCCATTGCCGCAAACAAGGTCCCGGGCATCCGTGCCGTCACCGCCCATGACCCCTACTCGGTGCGCTGCTCGATCGTCTCGAACAACGCCCAGGTGCTGACCTTCGGGCAGGGCGTTGTGGGCCTGTCTGTCGCGCGCCGGCTCGCCGCGAAGTGGCTGACCTACCGCTTCGACCCCAACTCTTCGGCTGCCGTGAAGGTCGAAGCCATCCACGCCTTCGAGACATCTCGCAACTCAAGCTGACGCGGAGGGAATCTGCGCATGCCCACGAACCCCGCCACCGTCCCGCATACGACGCATTCGTTGCGCTGGCCGGTGGAACCTGCCCAGGGGGGCTGGTACACCAATGCCGAACATGAAGCCGCGCAAAAGGCGCTGACCTCCTCTGACGACTGGCGTACTGGCTGGAAGAACACCACCACGACGGCTGCGTTCGAGGACGCTTTCACCTCCTACACCGGAGCCGCCTTCGCTTTAACGTTCAACTCCGGTGGCACCGCGCTGGAAATGCTGCTGCGCTACCTGCGTCTGGAGCGCGGAGACGAGGTCGTGTCCTGCGCGATCAACTTCGTCGGCCCGCACCTCGCCGTGATCAATCAGGGCGGGCGTCTGATCCTCGCTGAACCGGACCCGGTCACCCTCAACCTGGACCCTGTCGACACCGAGCGTGTGATGAGCCCGCGCACGCGGGCGATCCTGCTCACCCACTGGAACGGGGCCACGGCTGACCTAAGGCCCTTCCTCGACCTTGCCAACCGACATCCGCACCCGGTGCACGGGCCGCCAGTGGTCATCGTGGACGCAGCGCGGGCCTGCGGCGGCCGTACCCCTTCCGGCATGGTGGTCGGCGCAGAGGGGTGGGCCACCGTCTTCAGCTTCGAGTCGAAAAAGCTCATGACAACGTTCGGGCAGGGCGGCATGGTCACCACCAACGACCCCGCGCTTGCCGAGCGGCTGCGCTGGATGCGGACCTACGGCGGCCGGGAGCACTGGGGCACCAACCAGATGCTGAGCAAGATCCAGGCCGCCGTGGGACTGGTGCAGCTTGGCCGCCTGGACGAGATGAACGCCGCCCGCATCCACCGCGCCCACCAGCGCACGAAGGTGTTGACCGGCATCACCGAGCTGGCCCTTCCTCCAGCCCTGGACGACCGCACGCACGTGTACTACCGGCACAACCTGCTCGTCCCCACCGCGTGGGCAGGCGCCGGCCGGGATGCCCTGATGGAGATGCTGGCCGCCAGACACGGGGTGGGCAGCATCGTCAGCGATCCTCCGACCTACCTCGGCCACCAGCTCATCCGCGCCCACACCGCCGGGCAGGACTGCCCGCGCGCCGAACGCCTCGCCGCGCGGCTGCTTTGCCCCTGCCTGCACCCGCTCATGAGCGAGACGGACGAGGCCACGGTGTGCGACGCCATCCGCGCCACGACCGCGCAGGTAGCCCGCACCTTCCACGCCTGACGACCGAGAGGACCCCCGCATGTCGCAGATCGAGAACGAAATCAGAGGCATCCTCGCGCGGGAGACCCGGCTCGCACCCGAGTACGAGCCCAAGGACCCCACCGGGCTGCTGCGCATGGTGTTTCTCTTCCCCTACGGGCACGCCTACAGCCTGATGTGCAACGGGCCGATGAGCCTTCACCACCTCATCAACTCCAGCCCCGGTATTCCCGCCGTCGCCGAGCGTGCCCTTCAGTTCGACTGCCTCACCCGCGATGGGAACCGGCTCACCACCCCCGACGGAGAGCCCTACCGCAGCATCGAGTCACCGGCCCCGGTGAGCCAGGCCGATATCGTCGGCGTCTCCGTAATCAACTCCGGCGACCTGCACAGCGTGCTGCGGCTGCTGGACCTCGCCGGTATCCCGCGCCGCACCGCCGACCGTGTCCCCGGCGTTCACCCGCTCGTGGTCGGCGGAAACCAAGGGCTGGCCGACCCCGAACCACTCGCCGACTACCTTGACGTGGTGGCCATCGGCGATGCCGAAGACTCCCTCGCCGAGCTGATCCGCACAGTCCACGCCCACCGCCACAACCCAGACGCTGGCACGCCATCACTGCACGAACAGCTCGCCCGCATCCCCGGACTGTACGTGCCGTCCATGTACGTGTGCGACTTCGCACCCGGCGGCGGCGTACACCAGATCAGCCCGAAGACCCTGACTGTGCCCGACACGGTTACCGCCCAGTACCTCCAGCTCACCGAACAGCACCCGGCCCACTTCACCTACCCGATCACCGACGGCACCGCCGCCGGTCTGCACCCGGTGCGCGGCTGCCTGCACACCTGCCACTTCTGCAACCTCGGCGTCCCTCCGTTCCGCCAGGCCCCCTTGGACGTGCTCACGGCCTACGTCGACCAGCTCGAACAGCTCAAGATCCGCAAGATCATCATCAGCGCACCGACCTTCACCCAGTACCGGCACCGCCGCGAACTCCTCGACCACATCCTCGCCTACGCCAAGCGGGCCGAGGCCGAAGGCGAGAAGGTCACCACGATCATCGGCTCCGTCCGGGCGGACGAGATCACCCAGGACTACCTCGAAGCCATCACCGAACTCGGCGACTTCGGCCACCTGTTCACCGAACTCCACCTCACCCAGGCCCGCGGCATCATCACCATCGCCCCCGAATGGGCCTCACACGACCTCGTCGCCCTCTACGGCAAGACCCAGAAACGGGAACGGGTGAACAAGGCCCTGGACCTGTGCCGCCAGACCGGGCACGTCAACACAGTCATGCTGTACTTCATCGTCGGCGCCCCCGGCGAGCTGGAAGCCGACCGGCTTGCGATCGCCGACTACGCCCAAGAGGTCCGCGCCCGCCTCGGCGACGGCGACGCGAACGTCATCATCAAGCTCCACCAGTTCATGCCCAAGCCTGGTACACCCACCCAGCGCCTGAAGATGGCTGACCCGGACCTGGTTCAGGAGTACGGGGCACGAATCGCTGACCGGCTGCGCTCCCTGGTCGGGCAGAAAATCGTCAGCGAGCACTACCGGGTGGAGCAGTTCGCAGCGAGCCGCATGCACCTGGAGGCCGTCTGTTCACGCGGAGACCGCCGCATCGGGCATGTCCTCGAAGACCTCTACGACACGGGGGTTGACCTCGCGGCCGTCACCAAAGACCAGCTCGTAGAGGCGATGGCCAAGCGCGATCTGGACTACGTCCGGCACCTTCGGCACATGGACGATCCCGTTCTTCCCTGGCACATCCTCAACCACGTCAATCGGGCCGCTGAGCAGCAGCTTTCCGACGCCCTCACCGCCCGGGAGGAGCGCCCGTGACCGAGGCCCCGTTCCCGCTCTATCCCGGAAAGCACGACCTCCCCTCCGTCCCCGACCCGGCCGAACACGCCGCCTACGTCCGCGCCCGCTACCCGGCCGCGACCCTTGGCCACTGCGCCGGCGCCGTCCTGGTCTATCAGCCCCGCCTGATGAACCACATCCGCAGTCGCTACCGGCCACTCCAGCGTCAGGGATGGATTCGCGGAGACCTACGCATCCTCAACCGCACCGGCCGCAAGATCGCCGTCTGCGGAGACTTCGGCCTCGGCGCCCCCGCCGCCGCCCTGGTCCTGGAACAGCTCATCGCCCTCGGCGTCCGCCGGATCGTCACCGTGGGCACCGCGGCATCGCTTCAGCCGCACCTGAACCCCGGCGATCTCGTGGTGTGCGACAGCGCCTTGCGGGACGAAGGCGTCTCCCGCCACTACCTCCCGCCAAGCCCATCCATCACGCCACCCGGCGAACTCACAGCACGCCTCACCAAGGCCCTCCGCGACCAGGACCACGTCATGGTCCACCAGGGCCCGGGGTGGACCACCGACGCCCCCTACCGCGAGACCAGAGCCGAAATCGAGCAGTACGCCGCCACCGGCGTGATGACCGCCGACATGGAGGCAGCCGCCGTCTTCGCCGTCACCGCACACCGCCGGGTCGAAGCCGCAGCGCTCTTTGCCGTCGCGGACTCCCTCACCCGCCGTACCCCGCGACGAGACCAGGCCAGCGTCCGCGCAGCCGCCCGAACCGGTCTGGAAACTGCCCTGGACCTCCTTGCCGGTGCCGTAGCGTAGGCGGACCACAGCACAACGAAGGGCATCGTCGAAGTGAAAACAGGCGTAACGCAGCCCTCGGTCGGCGCCGTCGTCCTGACCATGAATGACCGGCCGGACGAGTTCCCCCGCGCGATGTCCTCACTCCTCGCACAGGAAGGCATCGAACTGGACGTAATCGTGGTGGGCAATGGATGTGTCCCCGAGCAGACCCCTCCGGAGGTGCGCACCGTCGCCCTCCCGGAGAACCTGGGCATCCCCGAGGGCCGCAACATCGGCGCCGCGAACGTCAAGGGCGACTACCTGTTCTTCTTCGACAATGACGCCCACCTGCCTGACCGCGGCGCCCTGGCGAACCTCGCCGCCACACTCGACCAGGCGCCCGACCTCGCGTACGTGCAGCCCCGCATCACCGACCCCGACACCGGCGCGACACTGCGCCGGTGGGTACCCCGCCTCCGCACCTCCGATCCCGCGCGTCCCGGCACCGTGACGGTCATGGCTGAAGGCGTCGTGATGATCCGCCGGGACGCCTACGACGCCGCCGGAGGTTTCCCCGGTCGCTTTTTCCTTTATCATGAGGGAGTGGATCTTGCCTGGCGCCTGTGGGACCACGGATACACCGGCACCTACGCGCCCAGCGTGATCGTCCACCACCCGGCGACCGACCCGGCCCGTCACGGCACCTTCTACCGGCTGAACGCCCGCAACCGAGTGTGGCTGGCCCGCCGCCGCCTCCCCGCCGCCCTGATTCCGGCCAACCTCGCCACATGGGCCGTACTCGCCCTCTGGCGAACCCGTGGGCGGGAGGCGTTACGTGCCTCGCTCGCGGGCCTCAAGGAGGGACTGCGTGACGACTGCGGGGCGCGGGAGCCGATGAGCTGGCGCACGGTCGCACGCCTGACTCGCGCCGGCAGACCGCCTATCCTCTGACAACCATAGGTTCACCTTGGGCTACGTTCCGGTGGTACTGCCGGAGTGGGACCTGGAGGCCGAACATTGATCATCTCCGCGACCCGCATCCGAACCTCAGCGAAAGCCGTCATCATCCACGAGGGCGCGGTATTGCTGACCCGCAACCTTTGGCGAGGGCAAGAGCGCCACTTCCTTCCCGGCGGCGGCCAGAATCCCGGGGAACCACTCCCAGAGACCGTGCGGCGTGAAGTCCTCGAAGAGACCGGCGTGACTGTCGCGGCCGGGCACGTCCTCGGGACGTACGAGTGGACGAGCAGGCCAGAGGATTTCCCCGACGAGACAGAGCGCGTACACCAGGTGGAGATCATCTTCCGGTGCACCCTCACCGGACGCCCAGACCTGGGCGGCGGCCACGAGCATGACCACGACCAGATCGGAGCTGAATGGGTCCCTCTCGACATGATCCCGATCCTGGGCACACTCATGCCCGCCTACCGGGGTCTGTTTGCGGGCATGTCCGGCGACAGGTTCCCAGGAAGCGTCTACCTCGGGTATGACGCCTGACTGGTACGTCGGCACCGACCCCCGACTTTGGTTCGGGCGAACCGAAATCGGGTGCCAGTAGGGAATGTGCCCACGGTCTTGGCGGCGTTACCCCTAGCATGGCCTCCTGTTGCCGGCGTGTCTCCGCGCTGGGGAGGCAAGGGGGTCGAATGGAATACGGGGAGAATCCCATTGCTCACTCTATTGACATCAGCGCCCCGAGTATCGCCCGTATGCGCGACTGGCTCCTGGGGGGTACGGACAATTTTCCGTCCGACCGCAGGGCCTGCCGGGCTCTGTTAGATATCGCGCCCAGCACTCGCGCGCTGGTGCGGAACAACAGGTTGTTCCTGCAACGCGTGGTGCGTGTCCTGGCTCAGGACTACGGGGTGCGTCAGTTCCTGGATTACGGCTTCGGACTGCCGGTGGGGCGCACCAACGTCCACCAGGTCGCCCAGAGCGTTGACCGCAGCTCGCGCGTCGTCTACATCGACGACGATCCGATCGTTCTCGCGCATGGCCGGACCCTGCTCGACGAGAACGACGAGACAGCCATCATGCGGGCAACGATGACGGACATCGACGGCACGCTCGACCACCTCAAGGGCACCGGTCCGATCAACCTCGATGCTCCTGTGGCCGCCCTGTTCGTCTCGGGGCTGCACCGCATCCCCGACTCCCCTGGGGCCCAGAGCGTGATCCAACGGCTTGCCGGTCGGCTGGTCGCGGGGAGTTTCCTGGTGTTCTGCCAGCTCGTCAGCGACAGCGCGGCAATGCGACAGGCGGCTACGGAGTTCATGCTTCAGACCACCGGCCACAACTGGGGCCGGGTCCGGGACAAGAGCGAGGTGCATGCCTGGGTCAGCGGCATGCAGATGCTCGACCCTGGTCTGGTCGAGGTCTCCGCCTGGCGGCCGGACTCCGACGTCACGCCGCGGCAGCGCACCTTCGAGTGGGAAGAGTACGGCGGAGTCATCTGTCTGTCCTGACGCCCAGGCGGCTGGGGCCGTTGGTCGATACCGCATCAGCGGCAGCCCATCGGGTTCGGGGCGCGCTTCACGCGGCAGCGCGCGGCCAGCGGAAGCCGCGGCCAACACCGCATCACCCGGCAAGGCCACGCCCCGAACCGATAGCGTCAGCCCGGTGAACACCGACACGATCACCGCCCCCACGGAAGACGCCGAAAGCCTCCGCAACACCCTGGTCGACCAGCTTCGCAAGGACGGACACGCGCGCACGCCCGCCGTCGAGACCGCGTTGCGCACCGTGCCCCGCCACGTGTTCGTGCCCGACGCGACGCTTGAGGACGCCTACGCCAACGCGCCAGTGAACATCAAGTACGACACCGACGGCGCGTCGATCTCCTGCGCCTCCCAGCCCGGTGTCGTCGCGCTCATGCTCGACCAGCTCGAAGCCCAGCCCGGCGGGCGCATCCTCGAACTCGGCGCCGGCACCGGCTACAACGCTGCTCTCCTCGCCCACCTCGCCGGGGAAGCCGGTCACGTGACCACGCTCGACGTCGATGACGATCTGGTGGAGGGCGCCCGTGCTCACCTCGCCGCCGCCGGGATCACCAACGTCACAGCGGTGACCCGCGACGGAGCCCTCGGCTACGCCGAAGGAGCGCCGTACGACCGGATCATCGCCACCGTGGGCGCGCACGGCGTGCCGCACGCCTGGCTCAAGCAGCTCGCCCCCGGCGGCCGTCTCCTCGTCCCCCAGCGTCTCAAGGGCAGCGTCGCGCGCTCCATCGCCTACGAGCGGCGCGACGGCCGGTGGGTATCCCTCGGCAGCGCGATGAACACCTTCATGCCGCTGCGGCGGGGCATCGCCGACGACGACCGCCGCGCCATCCCCCTCAGCACGGACGGCACCGTACGACTCCAGGCCCCCGCCGGTCAGAACATCGACGCCGACGCCCTTGCCGGTGTCCTGGACCAGCCGCGCACCGAAGAGTGGACCGGCGTGACGGTCCACGGCCAGGAGACGCCGGATTTGATGGAGCTATTCGTGTCCTGCTCCCTTCCCTCCGGCCTGATCCGGATGCTGTTCCCCCAGAGCGCCAAGGGCACCGTGCTCACCGAGGACCCCTACCCCTCGTCGACCGCGGCTGTCGACAAGGGCGCCGTCACCTACCTCGCCCGGCGCCTGTCAGAGAAGAAGACCCCCGAGGGCGGCAAGCTCTGGGAGTTCGGAGTCATCGGCCACGGCCCCGGCAGCGACGAGCTGGCCGCGAGGGTCGCCGACGCCATCCGTACGTGGGACCGCGAGTTCCGCGGCCGTGAGGTCACGTTCGAGATTCAGCCCCTGGACGCCCCCGCCGCCGAGCAGAGGCCGGGCCTCTTCGCCCTGGACACCCCGCTGAACCGCGTCGTCGTCGACTGGAAGTGACGGCCCACGCTTGACTTCCGCTCCCCGCCCTAAAGGGCGGGGATTCCTAGGCGGCTTGTCGGCCGGTGCGCTGCTGCTCGGTGGGTTCGGTGTACGGGTGCGGGCGCAGCACGCCGTAGTCGTTCTTGTGCCCGTCGGCGATCTGATGGCAGTGGCGGCAGGCGTCCGGTTGGAGGGGGGCGTAGCGAGCTTTGCCGCCGGTGAGGTCGTCGATGACACACAGGGTGCACAGACAGATGCCGCCGGGCTGGGTGGCATGGTGGTTGGGGTTGATGTCGACGGTGCCGGGCTCGTACCAGTGTGGTCCGGTGTACTGGCTGGGGATGAGCATGGCGACCATGCCAGCCCCGCCGGAGTTCTCGATCTTGTCGATGATTTGCTGGAACCACTCGATGGCTTGCTGCTCGGTGCCCTGCCAGGCGTGGCTGACGGGCTTGTCGTTGATGAAGGTACGGACGTGACCGGGCTTGCCTCGCGCGGCGAGGATCTTGATGACGCGGCCCCGGTAGGTGGTCCTGGTCAAAGGGTGCTCCTGGTCTGTTCAGTGATTCAGACGGCCGGTTGCGGCCGGGCCCGGGTAGGGAGTCAGGCCCGTTCGGCATTTCGGGTACAGGCGGCACCCTATTGCTACCCGGTAGACTTTCTCAAGAGAAAGTACCTACGGCGTGTCCTCTGATGAACTTGAAACCCTCCGGCACCGTCCCGAGGTCGCCTCCTCGTGCTGGGGTACGCGGTCCGCTCGATAACCCCACGAAGGGACCCCCACGGTGGGTACTGTCCTCCCTGACGGTCCGTGACCACATTCCGGGGGTCGCCGTGTCCTTCCCGCCGTCACCAGCCGAGATTCCGTTGCGCAAATGGCTTCGCTGGGCGGGCGTTCACGCGTACCGGGCGGGCCCCGGCGGCCCCACATTCCCCCTTTGGAGGCGTACGTGAATACCTCTGCTCTGCGTGCGACAACAGCCGGCGTTCCTGATCGCGGTGACGTTTTCGCCTTTGCGGACGATGAGATAGAGCGGGCCGCTACCGAGCTGTGGCCGCGTGCGGTCATCGAGGCGGGCGTCCATGTGCCCAGCGTCACGTCCTACGTCCGCCGTCTGAGCGTCGATGGCGTGGAGCTGTACGCGAAGTACTCGCTGCTCGGTGTGTCACTGGTGTCTGTGCTGCATGGCGCCTGCGGTGGCTGGGACCAGGTCCGCCGAGATCAGGCGAAGTACGTCCGGCGGCAGGACGCACTGGCAGAGCGGGAAGCCGCGCAGTTGCGATTCCTGGCAATGCTGGGCCGACCCAAGGCATGCCGGGTCCGCGGCACATGGAGGGGCGTGTTGTTCACCGAGCCCGTACGGGGCCCGAGTCTGGCCAAGCTGCTGCTGCACCGGCCCCAGGACTCGGAGAAACTGCTGGCCGCGCCCGTGCGCGAGCTGCACCGACTCCACCTTCCAGCCGCAGAGTACGGCGCTCACGCCCCGGCCCCGATCAGGGAGTGCAGCATCGCCGACACTTTCAGGCGGAAGTTCCGCGGCCCCGGCGGACAGGCGTTCCTGGACCGGCTCGGCGAACAGCAGTGCGCCCCCGAAGAGCGAGACCGCCTGGTCGAACTGCTGAGGCAGACCGTCGCCCGGCTGGCCCGATTCCGTTCCCGCCCTGCGCGCTTGAACCAAGTGGTGACGTTCGGCGACCTCAAGCCCGAGCATGTCATCTTCCCCAACAGCGGGCGGCCGGTGTTCATCGACCCCGGTCTTCAGCCCGGGAGAGCCTGTGTGGACACCGCCAAGCTGGTCAGCCGCACCGCTTTGCTGCTGATCGGTGCCCGGCCCGGCGACAGGGCCGGGCGGCAGATCACCGGCGGCATCGACGCTGTCCTCCTCGCCCAGCTTGCCCACCTCTCCGGCCGGGCGCGGGATGCCGGTCTGCGGGAACTGCTGGTGCTGTGGCTGATGGACACCGTCAACATCCTCACGAGCTATCTCTCCGCCCCCGCCGCCCTTCCTCTCCCCCCCCAAGCCGATGCGGTCCTCCATCGCGCGGCTGTGGTCTGCACCTTTCTCGACCGGCTCACCGACAGCCTGGCCCGCGGCCTTGAGACCGAGGCCGTGTTGGAGGACGGGCTGACGCTGATCAGGGCAGCGGCGTCATAAGTAGGAGTCCGGCTTGGATCTTCGTCTGAGGTTGGCGCCGACGCATCCATCCAATACGGGACCTTCGATCCCGGAACGGGAAAAATCTCACAGGTGACTGACGAGATCGCCGTAGGTGACGAACAGGAAGACGACGCACCGTCCCTCGCGTCGCCCTTCTCCGATGAAGCAGTTTCGGCTTGGCTGCTGCGCAGGGGGGCAACGGCGGACGAGGTGAAGGCATACCTGGAGCGTCGCGAAGCGCACCTCCAGACCGTGGTTGCCGAGAGAGAGGAACGGGAAAAAGCCTTCTGGTCCCTCTGCGAGCACGTGAAGCTCATCGGCGACATGGTCTTGGACTCCTCGAACCGGCTTGAGCGCATCGAGCGCACCCTGGAAACCTTGAGCACCACGGTCGACGGCATCGTCAACGGGGCCACCATTGCCCGTAGCACCTGGTCGCAGCACCGATAAGAACGGCCGAACGATCCCGCGCGCCCGCGACGCCTGGACCCAGAGCAGACGGAAACAGGCAGGTCAGGTGGCGATTAGCCGCCCGGCCCGCTCGGACAGCTCGCGGGCGGTGGGATCACCCGGGTACCGGGCCAGGCGCACTCGCATGTCCTCCGCGGCGTCGCGGACCTTTATGGACTGGACGCCTTCGGCACAGTCCAGGAACTCGACCCAGACCATCAGGGCGCCGTCCAGGTCGCCTTGGCGCAGGTGGATCTCGCCGAGGTTCCCCAGGACGCTGGCCCGGGTGCGGCGCCGGTCGAGGCCGTAGGACTCCAGTGCCTGGTGCAGGTGCTGTTGGGCGGCGGTGAGGTCGCCCATCTTCGCCAGGATCATGCCGGAGGCGTAGGCCCACCGTCCGATGGAGAAGTGGGACGCCCACGACTCGCCGGGCGGGGTGCTGGCGGTGCGCTCGATGTAGGTCTGGGAGGAGGACAGGGCCTTGGTGGCGGCCCTGTGGTCGCCGTCCAGGGCCGCGGCCTCGGCGAAGGTGCACTCGTAGTAGGCGCGGGCCCGCGAATCGTCCAGGTGGCTCGCGTAGTTCATCGTCTGCTCGGCGAGCGCGAAGGCTTCCGCACGGTGCCGCGGACCCAGACCGATGGACTGGACCGCGAGGCCGCGCAGAGCAGTCGCGGCAAGCTCGGCCTCACCCGCTTCGTCGGCGAGCCGCCAGGCGTGCACGTAGTAGTGGCGAGCGAGCTGCTGGTGGCCCTTGTCGTCGCCCTCGTCCTGGGACATCCACCCGAGGAGGTGGGTGAGCTGACTCGTGGCCGCGTACAGGGCGTGGCCGGTGGCCTCGGTGTAGCGGCCGTTCAGCCACGGCCCGACGTTCTCGATGAGGTAGCTGCGGGCGATCTTGCGGACGTGGCCGCCGCCGTACTCCGCGGCGCTGTCGCCGAGCGTCTTGACCATGGTCTTGATCGCCTGCACTTCGCCCTGGCCGACCCGGACGGCGGAGGCGGGGGTCTCGCGGACTCGCCGGGTGATCGCGTCGGGGTCGGGCACGCCGAGGAACGACAGCGCGCCACCGCTTGAGGCGGACAGGAAACTCCGACGGTCCACGTCACTCCTCCCCAGGGCCAGTACAGAGGCCACGGTATCCACGGCCGGAACCGCTTGCCCGGCGGGATCGACCTCCGGAGGTGCGAGCCCCAGGACGACCGTCACCGCCGGCAACCACAGATCGCCCGGTGTCCTCTCTCCAGCCAGCAGCTTGCGCGCGTACTGGCGCGTCATGCCCATTGGTCCCCGACCAGCGGCGATGCCGAGTTCCCGGGCGAGCTTGGAGGGGCCCCAGCCGCGTTCCTCGCACGCCTGGCGAATCAGGTACCCCACCGGTACCGGCTCCATGACCACCCGTGACCCCCTCTCAGGGTTACCAAGGACTACGCGGGGTTACATGGTGGGTCCTATTTCCTTCTCCGGCCAGGCAGTTCACTCGAATTCACGCCCCCGAGGTAAGCCGTACATGGCTCCCCCATCTCGCCGGCGCATAAGGAGGCGGGTCCCGGGCGGTCATCGTCCTGCACTGCTTGGGGCCCGCCTCCTTCCCCCCACTGTCTGCGTGACCTGGGAAGGAGAGGGAAACCTTGGAGTCCCCGGAAAGAACAGAGCCACCGGCCAACGCATCGTCGGCCGTGCTGTACGTCTGCATTCAGCCCGGCCAGCGCATCCGCAAGCTGCCCGAACAGCGGGCCGTTGACGAGGGCCACGCCTGCGCCGACAAGAACGGGATGCGGTTCGTCGCCGAGGTCACCGACCCCTATGGCGAGCCGGTCCCGCAGGAGCGCGAAGGGTGGCTCCGCGTCCGGGAGATGGCAGAGCGCGGCGAGATGACGTCGGTGATCACCCGGTGGCCCAACGCCATCAGCCCTTACCGCGAGCTTCGTCACCCGGAAATCTCCTGGCTCCGCGAGCGCGGTGTGCGGGTTCTGTTCTCCTGGCCTCCGCTCTCGGTTCTGGGAAGCGGGGAAAGTTGACCGGGCGTCACGCAGCGGAGTCCATCGAGCGCATCGAGCGCACCCTAGAAGCCTTGAGCACAGAGCGTTACTCGCTGCCGTCCACGTAGTCGCCGTGGTGGGCGGAGCCGTGCCCGCTGTGGTGGCCGTCGCTGTGGTGTTCGGTGCGGGGCGGGGGCTGGGTGAGGCCGCGCAGGCGCTGGCGCAGGGTCCGCGGCCGGGTGGACCGTACGGCCTCGCGGATGGAGGCTGTGGTGCGGTTCAGGGCGCGGGTGATCACTCCGGCAATGAGCAGTGGCGTCAGGGCGGAGATCCACGCCGGGACACTTCCGTAGTCGACCGAGGCCAGTGTCGTCACGTGCCTCACCTCCCACCCACCAAAATACGGTAAAAAGGGACAAAGAGGTTCATAATCAGCTCATGAACGACAGCCTCTTCACCAACCCCATCAAGGACAGCACCTGGACCGTCGCGTGCGGCGGAGGCAAGTGCTGCATCGAGATCGCCGAGGTCGAAGGCGGGGGCTACGCCCTGCGCAACACCCAGGCGCCCGGCAGCGTCATCCGCTGTACCACCGAGGAACTGCGCACCTTCCACGCCCTGATCCCCGGCATCATCGACGAGGCGTGATTCACGCCTCCGGCACCGGCGGGGCGTACACCGGCGAGGCCATGCGCCGGATGTGATGCCCCGCCGGGACCGCCGCGGCAATCGCCACGGACGCCTCTTCCCGGCCCGCCCCGTACGTCACCGCCACATCCACGTCCGGCAGCAGCGGCAGCACCTCCGTGTGGCAGTAGACCGGCTGACCGGCCTTCATCCGCTCCACGTCCTCTTCGGTGAGCGAGAGTACGAGCACGGGCTTTCCGCCCGAATCGGTGACCTGTCCCATCAGCATCGCGCGAGCCTACCCCAGCAGCAGATCCGCGCCGGCGCAGAGCGAGACCCCGGACGCCGCCGCCAGGGCCGCGATCAACAGGGGGCTGTCCGGCCCCCGCAGGGCCTCCTGGACCGCCGCGTGGACGTCTCCGAGCGCGTGCAGGCGCATTGCCTCCCTCCGGCTCCGATCCGCGGAGTCCTCCAGCTCGGCCCTCACGGCGAGGGAACATCCGATCCCGAAGGACAATAGGGCAATCCCGTACAGGGCGGTCACTGACCATCGCCTTTCGCTACTGGTACAAAAGCGGTCATGCACATCAAGCGCCTCATCCCCGCCGTCCTCACCGCAACCGCCCTGGCCATCAGCGGCTGCTCTGCCGCCCCTGACGACGTATCCGACCACATCAACACCAGCAGGCTGAACAGCCATCAGAAGTCCGTGATCAGCGTCTGGTACGACGTGGTGGACGCCCAGGAGAAGAAGCGCCTGGAGGCGCTGAGCGGACACGAAGTTCTCTCCTCGGTGAACGCCTTCACCCTGCTGTGCGCGGTCGACGAGGACCGTATCGCCGCCGAGCTGGTCAAGTACTTCCACGGGGTCAGCAAGAACGGCGCGGCCCGGCTCGCCGACGCCATCGACGATCACCTGTGCGAGAAGCCCAAGACGAAGACGACGAAGAAGCCCTCCGCGTCGGCGACGGCGAGCACCCCTACCACGCCCAAGACCCCGGCGGCCCCCAGCGTCGACACCAATCCCACCCACGACCTGACCAAGCCCACCTCCCGCCACGACCGCGAGGAGATGACGCTGCGCGCCCCGGCCAACCGCGAGCCCGCCAAGACCCATCAGCACCCGGCCCCCGAGCACCGGCCGCAGGCCCCCAAGCCCGCCCCGGCCGCTAAGGCACCCGCCAAGAGCATGGCCAAAAGCGGACGTTGATCGGACGAACCGGCCGGAACCAGTACGGCACAGCCCACAAGCCCCCGCGTAGAGTGACTGGCCATGTGGTGGTCGTACGTACTCGCCCTGGGGGGCGCCGGCGGGTTCTTCATGATGCGCCGCGGCATGTGGCAGGGCTTCGCCACCTCCACCTGCATGCAGGCCCTGTGGACCGTCTACACCGTCGTCAGCGGCCAGTGGGGCTTCCTGTTCGGCGTCGCCCTGTACGGGCCGATGAGCATCTGGGGCTGGTACTCCTGGAAGCGCCGCGGAGTCCCCTCCCCGGCTGCCGCCTGCACCTGTCCGTGCGCCTGCGGCTCACGCGCGCCTGTCGCCCCGGCTGCCTGACGCCAGCGGCTGCGGAGCCAGCGACTCCACCGCCTTCACCCACTGCCACAACTCGTTCGTCGGGTCCAGAGACTGGCTGCGCGCCTGCGCCGCGGCCGACGCCTGCTGCCACACCAGCGGATCGCGCACCAGGCCCCGCAGCGTGGTCGCCCATTCCTGCATGCTCTCCCGGTCGGCATAGACCCCAGCCGGTCCCAGGGCCTCGCGCAGACCAAGCGTCGGGTTCGCGATGACCGGGATGCCCGACGCCATCGCCTCCACCGCCGCCATGCCGTAGGACTCGTAGATCGAGGGCATCAGCAGAACCCGCGTACGCGACCACACCTGACGGCGCATGTCCGACGTCGGCCCGATGACCTCCACGTTCGGCGGCAACCCGGCCGTGACCTGCTCCCCGTACGCCCCCACCACCCCCAGGAAGGGCACGTCGGGGAAGAGCATGGCCAGGTGCCCGAAGATGTGCACCCCCTTGGCCGCGTTCAGGTTCACCAGCGTCACCGCGCCGCCCGGCCGCGTGGCGTGCTCGTGCGGCCACACCGGCGGATGCAGCACCATCCACCGCGCCCCGTCCAGCATCGAGTGCCACGAACGCGCGATCCACTCCGTGTTGAACACGGTCAAATCCGGCTTCATCGCCAGCACAACCCGGTGTTCGTCGAACGTGTTGTGCTGGACCAGCACCGACGGGATGCCGAAATCCCGGGCCGTCTGCACCCCCAGCGCGGCGTGCGTGTGGTGGGTGACGATCACGTCCGGCTCCAGCGAACGCGTCAGCGGCACAGCGTGGCCCTGCCGACGCTCGGAGAAGGCACGGATGCCCTCGTACGTCCACTGCTCGGGAGCCTGCGGCATGTCCGTGGTGACGGCCCACACCTCATGCCCGGCCTGCTGGAGGGACTGGAGCATCGTGTGCAGCATCGTCTCGGACCCGGCCAGCTTGTAGGGCGGGTAGAAGTGCACCAGGGCGACCACGCGCATGCCCGTGCAACCTTTCTTCGTACGGTCGGTGTCAGCTTCTCAGGACAGCAGCTCGCCCATCGCGTCCCGGACCGCGGCATGGAACGCCTCGTTCCGCGCGAGGGCATGGGCGCGGCCGAGCCTGCCGCGGGCCGCCCGGTCCTTCGCCGGCAGAGCGGCGGCCTCCTTCACGGCCACGGCGACGTCCTCGGGGTCGACGCGCTTGCAGCGCACCCGCCCCGACATCTCCTCGTCGGCCGCCGGAAGGAGCCAGCCGAACTCCGGCCGTACGTGGGCGTTCATCGGGTCGGCGTCGGTGGTGACCACCTGGGCGCCGCACAGCAGCCCCTCCACGATGCCGTGCCCCCAGCCCTCCGCCCGGGAGGGAAGCAGGTGGATCGCGTAGGTGTTCAGCAGGTTCGCCACCTCCCCGCGGTCGACGTGCCCCAGGTGCTCGGCGTTCTGCGGCAGTGTCAGGCCGAGGAAGGACAGATCCCAGTCCGCGGTGATCGCCAGCGGCGGCAGCTCGGCGCCGTGCCGGTGCCACGCCTCCACCACGGCCGCGGTGTTCTTCGCCGTGGAGCGCCCGGCCATGTGCAGCACGGTGTGCTTGCGGCGCTTCTTGGGCCGGGAGCGGTCGGGGGTGGCGAAGCCGGTCAGCACCAGGTGCCGCACGGGCAGCTCGGCGGCGATCCGGTGCATCGTCTGCGACTTCGCCCACACGTGGTCGAACCGGTCGATCAGCTTGATCTCGTCGTCGTCCAGACAGTCCGGGTTCGGCACGAACACGGTGCGCCGAGCGAAGGACAGCAGGGCCTCGCTGGGGGTCTCCAGGAAGATGGCCGCGTCGCACTCACGCATCCCGGCGTCGCGGAAGTCGGCCCACACCACGTCGTGGCCGAGCCTCTTCAGGGCCTCGGTCATCACCTTCAGGTCGACGCTCAGCCCGGAGTCGTTGTCCTTGGAGACGAGGTTCACGCGCGCCATGGTCAGCCCTTCACTTCCTGGATCATGACGTCCCGGCCGCCCCACGACGCCTCGCGCCGGTCGATCCGGAACGCCACGCCGCTGTCCTTCAGGTACGGGATCAGCTTCAGGCCCTTGCGCACCCACACGTCGTCCTGGTCCACGTCGTCTGCCAGGATCAGCCCCCCGGGCCGGATCAGCTTCAGCGCGAACTCATACTCGGACATCACCAAGTCCGGGTCATTGTCGGAGTCCAGGAAGATCACGTCGAACGACGCGCCCTCGTCGACCAGGCGCGGCAACACCTCCAGGCTGGAACCGGTGACCAGCTCCACCTTCTCGGCCACGCCATGGCGTTGGAGCACCAGCCGGGCCGCGCTGACGTCCAGGTCGACGCCCACGACCCGGCCGCCGTGCTCGGCCACGTGCTCGGCGAAGAACAGTGTCGACCAGCCGTCGGCCGGGCGCGCACCTTCGGCGGTCTCCCGGATCGTCCCGACTTCCAGGACATCGAGGGCCTTCTTGCCAGAGCGTTCCCGGAGACCGGCCAGCTCGCGCTGAAGGATCACCTCAAGAGTCTTCATGGCGCCATGATCTGGCATGCGCGCGTCCCACAGGCGTACCGGCGATGCGTGTTGCGGCCGACCTGCCGCCGGCGGACAGCCGCGGTCGTACAGCAAAGCGTCCGGCCGCCCCGAGGAAGGGCGGCCGGACGCTGCACAGGCCCGGCCCACCGGCCGCAGGCGCCTTCAGTCGGGCAGGCGGCCGAACCGACCGGCGGCGGAAGTCAAGCTCTTCCCTCCCACATCGCGCATGCCGCGTTTAGGCGCTCGTACTTCTGCT
Organism: Streptomyces violaceusniger Tu 4113; assembly: GCF_000147815.2. Classification (NCBI taxonomy): domain Bacteria; kingdom Bacillati; phylum Actinomycetota; class Actinomycetes; order Kitasatosporales; family Streptomycetaceae; genus Streptomyces; species Streptomyces violaceusniger. Next base: position 167,377 of record NC_015952.1, read on the forward strand.
GTGTGGTGTGCCCGTCCCAGGCCCATGTGTCGACCCGGCGGACGTGCTTGAACAGGTCCATGTCCTCCTGCGGGATGTGCCAGGAGAGCTGACCGGCCGGGGAGACCAGGTACACGATCCAGAAGCCCGGGTAGTCGGGCGCCTCGGTGATCACCGACGGCCAGTGGCGGGTGTACCCGGCGACGAGCCGGTTGCGCTCGCGGTAGGCCCGGTTGAGCAGGGGGTCATCTCCTGCGGCGGCGTCCTTGGGCAAGGTGCGCCAGGCCCGCGCGTCGCTGAGGTGATCGGGGCCGGGGACGTACAGGGTCTCGCCGTGGACGTCGTAGCCGACCTTCTGACCGGGCTTCAGGTGCGGGTTGCCCTCGGAGAGCCCGTTGGGGCAGCTCCCGCAGGGGTCCACCACGTGGCGGCCGTGGCGGCACCGGTCCAGGGACTGCACGATGACGGCGAGGGAGCGGGTCACCCCGTCGGGGTCGACCGTTGCGAGGTTCATGCCGCATCACCGTAGGGTGCGGCGGCCCCGGGGCGGCCGAGCGCCGCCGGGGACATCAAGCAGAGAGCGGGCAAGGGGGTGCTGCCTTCCGTGAGGCGTGATCGGCCGTGTGCCCTACCAGAATGGCACCGGCCGCCCACACTGCGGGCCGTTAAGGGCCCGTGAGCCTCCCCTTTCTGCTTCCGTGCGCCCCCCTACCTCAGCAGGGAGACGATCGTCGCGAACAGCAGCAGGCCGGGGATGAACCACCACTCCAGGCGCGCGGCCGTGGGGCCGCTCTTGGACTGCTCTGCGGTCTCGTTGCGGACCACGACCACGATGCGCTGCTCGCCCTGCGAATCGCCCTGCTGCGCACCCATGCGCGTCCCCTCCAGAAGCCCGACGTTGGAGACCAGAATGCACCCGTTCAGCGTCCCAGTCATCCCACAAACAGCACTGTCACGGACTATGCGGGACTATGCGGTAGTTGACTGTCCGCTCATCACACCAGTGTCAACCGGGCTATTCACCCGTCCCGGTCAGTGACCACCCATCAGCCGTGCCCCGATCACCTGCTACCGGGTTGCACCGGGCATGAAGACGACCGCTCGCATCCTGTGCACCGCAGCCATCGCCGTCACGGCCCTCCCGCTCGCCGCCGGAGCGGCCGCCGCCGCCAGCACGCTCCCAAGCATCGGCGCCGAAACCCCCGCCAACGCCATCGGAGACCTCACCTCCGGCACCCTCGTCGGCAAGACCGCCCAGACCGCCGGAACCCTCGACCCGGCCTCCGGCATCACCGCCCCCCTGGACAGCCTGACCGGAAGCCTGCCCCTGTCCCGCTAGACCATCCGCCAAGGGCCGCTCACAGCGCGGGCTCCGTCCCTCCGGACGGGGCCCGCGCGCCCGTTACCGCCTCCAGGATCGCCTTCCACCGGTGCGCGTACGTGTGGTTGTCCCGTACGTGCTCGAACCCCGCCCGCCGGATCGCCTCCCGCTCCTCGCCGTGAGTCAGGTAGTGCTCGATCAGCTCCCGCAGCTCGCCGAAGTCGCCGTAGGTGTAGAACTTCAGGTGACGGCCGTCGGTGAACTGCTCCTCCAGCCCCGGAATGTAGGGGTGGATCATGAAGCCGCCGCGGCCGATCGTCTCGTAGATCCGGTCTGACCAGTACCCGGCGTAGTCGAAGCCGGGGCACAGGGTGTCTCCCACCACGATCTTCGTGTTCGCGTAGAGCTGGTTCAGCGCCGCCCCGTATACCTCGGCGGTGCCGTCCACGCCGAAGTGCGTGAACCGCTCGCCGTACGTCCCCTCCAGCCAGTCCACCAGCTCGCCGCGGTAGGGCCACTGGGGCGGGTAGTTGTACCGGCCACCCACAAACACCACCTCGTGGGGGAAGCCGCCGCCGTCGACCGGCGTGCGCTCGACCATCCGGCAGTCCCCGCCGTACACACCCGCGGGCAGGTAGTGCCCCTTGACCTGCGTCTGACGGCCGAACCAGTCCACCAGGCCCGGGTCCACGCTGAAGAAGTGCTCAATGTGCCGGTAGATCAGGTCCCGGCCGACCTGCTCCGCGCGTGGCAGGGGGGCCCAGAGGTCGAGATGGTAGGAGACCGTCGGGATCTCAGCGGCGCGCAGCTCGGCAAGAACCTGCTCCATGCCCAGGGCGCCCGGCGTCCGGCCGCCCGGGGTGTGCACCCACACCAGCAGATCGGCCGCCCGGCCACGGGCAAGGATCTCCTCGGCCGACGCCTGCGTGACCTGAAGCCGCGTCACCTCGTGGCCGAGGTCTTCCAGCGAATGCGCCCAGTAGGTCTCGCTCGACCAGTGCACCGCGAAGTTGCCGAGAAAGACGATGCGCACCACGCGCCCCTTCCGCTCCGGGCCGGGACCCGTGCACCCGGCCCACCGTCGACATACCATAAAACGGCAAAAGCTCACATATGGGTACGAAGGAGTCGAAATGGCTGGCTGTGGTACCTCCTGCCGGCGTCTCCGCGGCGAGAACGGCGTCAAGGTCGAACCGGACTGCTGCGGCGGATGCGTCGTCTCCATCGACCCGGCCTCCCTGCCGTCCGGCGACGGCATCACCGAGGCGAAGGCCAAGGAGATCGCCGACGCCGCGGCGAAGGCGGCCGTGGACGCCTACGCGGCCAAGGACACCAACGGCGGCATCACCGAGGCGAAGGCCAAGGAGATCGCCGACGCCGCGGCGAAGGCCGCGATCGACGAGTACGCCAAGAACAACCCTGGCGGCGGCATCACCGAGGCGAAGGCCAAGGAGATCGCCGACGCCGCGGCGAAGGCCGCGATCGACGAGTACGCCAAGAACAACCCCGGCGGCGGCGAGACCCCGGAAGGCGCGCAGGCCAAGGCCGACAAGGCACTCACCGACGCCAAGGCGTACACCGACCAGGCCAAGGCCGCGGCCGAGAAGTGCTGCGAGAAGAACACCGGCGACATCAAGACCCTGAACGACACCTACACCACGCACCTGGCGAACTGTCACACCCGCAAGACGATCACCGACGGCGTGACCCCAGAAAAGGGCTGGGAGATCGAAAAGGTCGAGCTGAACATCGTCAACGGTGTCCACAGCGCCTTCATCCGCTTCAACCGGTCCGGCGACAACATCGAGTCCAAGGGCGCCGACTTCGTAGACGAGAAGGGCATCCACAACCAGGGCAACATCGTCCCCGACCTGCTGATCGCCAAGGTCGGCGAGGAGTGGCAGCCCACAGAAACCTTCCTGGAGAACGCCTCCACCGCCTACGGCTCCGGCTCCGTCCGCATCCACGGCCCCGGCGCCCAAGCCGGGGAGGTCTACCTTGTCGACTGGACCTTCAACGCGCCGCTCCAGACCGGCCACGCACTCCGCTTCGACTGGACGTTCGTCAAGGACCCCAAGTGCGCAGCCGGAGGAGGCGACAACCCCGGACCGGGGCCGACGCCGGGCGGCGTCACCGAAGACCAGGTGAAGGACATCGTCCAGAAGGCGATCAACGACCGCATCGCGCTGTACCCGAGCGGGTACGCCGACAACTTCGACAACACCGAACTCCGCTCCCGGGACTGGATCAGCCTCGCGCCCGAGGTGGCCGTCAAGCTCAAGGTCCCGCCGAGCCGCAAGGTACTCGTCACCACCTGCATGACCTCCCGGAACACCGCGATCCGCGAGCAGACCTACCAGTCCGTAGAGATCAAGGCACCGGACGGGACCGTCGTACTGGAGCCCGGCGACTCCCGATCGGTGACGATCTCCTCGGACCAGACCGAAGAAGCCCAGTCGGCCTGCTACGCCCTCCGGGTGGACTTCACCAAGATCGCGGACGGCAAGGTCAAGGCCGGAGACGAGGTCACCTTCACGGTCCAGAACCGCAAGGCACTGGACGCCACCCAGAACGGCGGTGGTGACGGAGTGTCTACAGTGCTGGACCGCAACATCACCGTCGTGTCGATCGTCGAAGCCGACGCTTCGTAGCACGGCACCTCTCGGGGCGCCTCCGGGCCACCCGATGAACACGGGGCATAACGGGACCCGCAACGGGACCGATCAGGGGGAACTGGGTGCCAGCTCGCTGAAGGACAAGGACGGAAACACCGTCGCTCTCGACAAGACGGCGACGGCCGCCTCTATCGGCTCTCACGTCTCCGGCTCGAAGTACTCCTACACCCTCGTCTACGAATACGCGAAGCCGAACGGACTCACCGGAAAGGTGACCTCCAACGCCAAGGACATCGACGTAGACGACCCCGACTGCCCCAAACCGTGAGATCCACTCCTCGGGGAAAGTGCCGCCACTGACTTCCTCCCCCTCCTGAGCTTTAGGAGGGGGATTCCCCTATGAGGGGGTTAGGAGTCAGTGATCCGGGGCCGGTCGCAGGGCCAGGACGGCGTTGTGGCCGCCGAAGCCGAGGGAGGTGGAGACGGCCAGCCGTACGAGCTGAGGGTGCGGTCGGCCGCGGATGATGCGGATGTCTTCGCAGCCTTGGGCGGGTTTGTGGTGGTTGGCGGTGGGGGGGATGGTCTGGTGGCGGATCGCCAGGGCGGTGAGAGCTGCTTCGATCGCTCCGGCCGCGCCCATGGTGTGGCCGAGGGCGCCCTTGTTGGAGGTGACGGTGAAGTCGGAGGTCAGGGTACGGGCGAGCATGGCGGCTTCGGTGGCGTCCCCCAGCGGGGTGGAGGTGCCGTGGGCGTTGACGTGGTCGACGTCGGCTTCGGTGGCGCCTGCGGTGCGCAGGGCCTCGCGTAGGGCGTATTCGGACCCGACTCCGCCGGGCTGTGGCGCGGTGGGGTGGTGGGCGTCGGCGCATTCTCCGTAGCCGTCGATGACGGCGGTGATGGGCGCGCCGCGGGCTCGGGCGTCGGTGAGGCGTTCGAGGATGAGGATGGCGGCGCCTTCGGCGAGGACGAATCCGTCGTGGTCGGCGTCGAAGGGGCGGGAGGCGCCGTCCGGGTCGTGGTTGCGGGTGGATAGGGCGCCCAGTTGACCGAAGCCTGCGGCGCACAGGGGGGTGACCATGGCGTCGGTTCCTCCGGCGATGGCGATGTCGCAGTCCTGCTGGGCGAGGAGTCGGGCGGCGTGGCCGATCGCGGTTGAGCCGGAGGCGCAGGCGGATGACACGGTCATGACGGGGCCTTGCGCGCCGATCGCCATGGAGAGGTGGCCTGCGGCCATGTTGGGCAGGAAGGCGGGCAGCGCGGAGGGCGGGACGTGGTGGGCGCCCTTGGTGTTCAGGACGTGGTGGGAGTGCTCGACGGTGGAGATGCCGGCGGCTGCGGTGCCGAGGACGATCGCGACCCGGCGCGCGTTCCAGCGCTGCGGGTCGAGCTGGGCGTGGGTGAGGGCTTCGCGGGCGGCGATGATGGCGTAGCGGGCACTGGGGTCGGTGCGGCGTACGAGCAGAGCGCCGAGGGCGGCCTTGAAGTCGTGGGGTGGCAGGCGGCAGGAGATAGTCGTCTTCAGGCGCTTCAGGAGGGGGTCTGAGGTGGCGTAGGAGCGGCCGGTGAGGATGCCTGCCCAGGTATCGGCGGTGGTCAACCCCGCGGGGGTGACCATGCCGATTCCGGTGATGGCGATGTTGAGGGCCAAGGTGGTCAGTCCTTCTGCCGTACGAGCGCGGTGACCTTCTCCGCGATCAGGGTGAGGGGGATCTTGTCGGAGTCGCTGTCGCCGAGGGGGACGTCGTAGTACTCGCCGAGGGCCACGTTGAACTCGACGACGGCGAGGGAGTCGAGGTCGAGGTCGGCGAGGGTGGCCGTGGGTTCGATGGCGGCGCGCTCGACCTCGAAGGATTCGGCGAGCAGGTGGATGATGTGGTTGATGACGTCGTCGTTGCTCATCTCATCGACTCCTTGTGGGCTGGTCAGGCGGGCTTGCGGGTGGCGGGAACCGGGTGCCGGCGGGCGAGTTCGTGGCGGTGGTAGTGGGCGAAGAACTGGTTGAGCAGGTCGTCGTCCATCGGGTACTGGGTGCGCGCGGGTTGCAGGAGCGCGGCGTGGGCGTGGTCGCGGCGGAAGCGGTGCTCGTGGTTGAGGTAGTCGGCGTAGAACTCGCGGAAGAGTTCGGCAAGGTGCAGGTCGGCCGGGTGAAGGAGAGCCGGATCGTCCACGAGTTCCCAGGCGGCGATGCCCAGTTGCGTGAAGATGGCCCGCAGGGTGGCCCCGACAGTGGGCGGGGTCGGGTTGCTCAGGTGGAAGACGCGGTGCGGCGTGCTGGCGTGAGCGATCTCCACCAGCTCGCGGGCGACATGATCGACGGGCACGAGGTTGAGGGGCAGATCACCGCGGGCCAGAAGCCGGATGGGGTGACGGCCGCCGTCCAGGCGGTGGCGCAGGCTCTGGTGGAGGGCGATGCGCCGCATCAGCCCGTAGACGCCGGTGTAGGGGCCGCCGCAGGCGTAGGTGGCGTGGTGGCCGATGATCGCGGTGGGCCGGTAGATGCGGGTGGGCAGCGGCGCGTTCCACACGATCCGCTCCGCGGCGATCTTGCTGGCCTCGTAGAACTCGCGCGGGACCGCATCGGTGATGGGCTGCTCGGGTATCTCCCCGGTTCGGCTGCCAGCGACGTAGGCGGTGGAGACGTAATGGAGGGCTTCGGCCTTCATCTGTGTGGCCAGGTCGACGATGCGGCGGGTCCCGGCGGTGTTGGTGGCGAACAGTCGGCGCCGATTAGCGTGGCCGAAGCCGATCAGCGCGCCCACGTGCCAGAACCAGGTGGGGTAGGGGCTGGCCACCTGGATGGAGTCGAGGCCGAGTCCGGGCAGAGTGAGGTCGGCGCTGACGGCCTTGGCCTTGCGCAGGGCCCGCTGGGTGGTGAGGGCATCCGTGCGGTACGCCTTGGCCGCTTCGCTCAGCGCGGCCGTCAGGCGCTTTTGAGGGTCGCTGTCGGCCGGCCGTACCAGGCAGATCAGGTCGTCGGCGCTGGTGCGGGCGGCGAGCTGGAGGACGAGGGCGGCGCCGAGCAGGCCGGTGGCGCCGGTGATCACGTGGGTTCGTTTCATGGAAGTGGCCTCGTGGGGTGGGCGGGGCGGAAGGCCAGGGCGGCGTTGTGGCCGCCGAAGCCCAGGGAGGTGGTGATGGCCAGCTTGATGTGCTGTTTGCGCGGCTGGCCGGTGACGAAGTGCCGGTGCCGTGGGCGTTGACGTGGTCGACGTCGCCGGGTGCGGCGTCGGCCTGGTCGGGGACGCGGCAGGCGAAGTCCACGGGCAGGCCGGACAGCAGGGAAACGTACGCCGCCATGGGGACGGCGGTGCACACGCGCTCCCAGGTGGCCTTGACGCCGATCCCGGCCGGGGTGACCAGGCCGAGACCGGTGACGAGGATCGGTGTGGCGGCCATGGTCAGCTCACGAACGGAGAGGGCGGCTTGGGGATACCGGCCAGGCCGCCTTCGGAGATGGTCAGTCCGCCGTCCAGGGCCATGGCGTGGCCGGTCATGAAGCTGCTGGCTGGGCTGGCGAGGTAGAGGGCGGCGTACGCGCATTCCTGGGGGGTGGCCCACCGGCCGAGGGGCACGTGGGCCATGAGCCAGTCGCTGATGGCGGAGACGTTCTTGACCGCGGCGGTCATGTCGGTTGCGACCCAGCCGGGGCACAGGGCGTTGACGCGGATGCCGGTGCGGGCCCATCCGACGGCCAGGGACCGGGTCAGGGCGAGTTGCGCGGCCTTGGTGGCGGCGTAGGCGTCCATGCCGGGGCATCCGGACACGGCCGCGGCGGAGGACATGATGACCAAGCTGGCGTTGTCGGAGCGCTCCAGGTGCGGATGGGCGGCGCGGGCGAGGGCGGCCGTGGCGTTGAGGTTGACCGACACCACGTGTTCGAAGTCCCGCTGCCGGGTCTTGTGCAGGGGGGCGAGGATGGGGTTTCCGTCGTCGTCCTGCGGCAGGGTGCCGGCGTTGTGGACGATGATGTCGAGGCCGCCGAGGGCGGCGGCGGCTTCGTTGACGGTCTGTTCGGCCGCCCCTCGATCGGCGAGGTCGGCCCCGATCAGGACCCGCTTGGGGTTGTGGCCGTTCAACAGGTCGCTGGTGGGCTTGAGGGCCTGGGTGGTGCGGGCGGACAGGGCCAACTCTGCTCCGGCTTCGGCGAAGGTGGCGGCGATGGCTTGTCCGATGCCGCGGGACGCACCGGTGATCAGCGCGCGTAGACCATCGAGGCGGAAAGGGGCGGGCAGGTCGGTCACAGGCATGGGGAGGTCTCCTTGAAAGTCCATCCGGTGAGGCGTTCGGCGTAGTCGGGGTAGGTGATGGGAGCCGCGGTCCGGGCCGCGGGCACGGTGAAGGAAGCGATGAGGACGGGCAAGTGGGCGGCGACCGCGTTGAGGGCGCCGATGTGCCTCTCGGGCAACACCTTGGCCTCGCTGGAGGGGATGAGGCGGTGCGCGAGCAGGAAGCCCAGGTGACGGGTGAGATACGTGGTCTCGGCCAGGTGAGCGACAGCCTGTACCGCTGCGGCAAGGTCCGTATCGAGCGGGAGGGAAGCCTGTACGGCCTGATCGACCGCGGCCAGCATCAGGCAGTCCGCGCGGGCTTCGGCCAGCTCGACCAGCGCAGGCAGGTGCGGGTTGTAGACGGCGAAGGCCGCGGGCTTCTCGGAGCTGATATTCCTGGCCCCCACTGCACGTCGGACGGCACGGCGCAGGAGGTGTTCGCGGGCTCGGGCCCGGCCGAGGGTGCCAGTGCCGTCGGGGAAGCTGTCGGAGGCCAGGAGGTCTTTCCCGGCTTCCAGGAGGATGGACACCTTGTCGCCGGTGGCCGCTTCCACCACCTGGGCCATGCCCTCGTAGGCGGTGAGCTGGTTGGTGGCCAGCGTGCCGTGCGCACCCAGGCGTGGGCGCAGGCGGGCGACGGCGGCTTCGGCAAGGTCGCGGGCGCGGGCCTTGAGCAGGGCCAGGTCGCGGTGCGCGGCGACCCAGGGTGCCCAGGTGACGGCCGCCGGGACGGCACTGTCATGTGGTTGGGCGTGCAGGGTGCGGGCGCGGCGGGCGAGCAGGCCCGCGGTGATCGTGTCCAGCACGCTGGCGGCCAGGGCGTGCTGCTGGAGGGAGTAGTCGGCGACGGTGGCCCCGGGGTGGGGCATGCCCTGGGTGGGGCGGTGGGCCATGGCGTGGTGGGTGATGGTGCAGGCGGCGCGGGCGGCGGCGGCGAGCGCTTCCGTGGTGCCGGCGGCGATCGTCAGGGCTGACCGCCAGGAGCGCACCAGGCGGGCTCCGGGATCGTGGGCGTCATGGAAGCTGCCGTCGCGGTCAATGCGCGCTCCCCCGGCCAGCCATGCCCCGTAGGGGATGGTGTGCTGCTCGAAGCGGACGGTGGCGTAGTCCAGCGGCAGAAGGGTGACGTCGCCGACGGTCCGGATGTGCAGGGTCGGCGGGGTGTGGTGCTCTTCGCGGACGCGGATCGCGAAAGGGTAGACGCCGCGGGGCTGGCCGTCCACGATGAGCTGGGCGTAGACCACGGCGGCGCTGGCCTGCCCCGGCAGCGCGACGTTACCCATGATCTTGACGTGGTCCGGGTGCGGGGTGTGGAGGGTGAACGTCCGCTCGGCCTGGTTGTAGCGGGCCTCGGTGCCCGGGTTGATGTGGCTGCACCCGTGCCCGAGTTCGGTCGTCAGCACCGCGCCGTGGCGGCGGCCGGAGTCGATCTCGCCGATCAGCTCCTGGAGGTAGTCGCTCGGCTCCCCCAGGTCGAGCATCGGGCCCATGCACGCGATGGCCGTGGTCAACAGGGCGATATACAGGGGCGGGTCGACCTGCGCCGCCCAGCCCATCGCGGTCAGCAGCGTGGGCGCATCCGCGTTGAGCGCGCTCGGGCCGCCCAGCTCCTGAAGGAGCAGCCGCAGGCGAGCGTAGGTGCGGTGGTGATGGTCGACGGCGCCGGTGTGCGGCTGGAAGACGTCCTTGGCCAGCAGGGCGTCCAGACGCTCCAGCGTGCTGTCCGATGTGGTCCCCGCAACGGCGGCCAGGTCGCGCTCTGCCGTCATGCCGACTCCCCCGGGATGCCGCTGGCGTCTGCCAGCGTGGCGAGGGCCTGGGAGTGCTCAACGGCGAAGATGCAGGTCCGGTCGAAGGCGTGCAGGCGCAGCCCCAGGCGCGAGCAGACGCGGCCGTTTTGCGTGACGGTGACCGTCGAGCGCAGCGGGATGCGCTCCTTTTGGGGCTCTCCGTCGATCTCCAGGGTGCCGGTGAGGGTGGCGGGCAGCGGGAAGACGAACCGGCGGAAGTCGAAGTCGCAGGCGTGCATGACCGCGTACCGGGGCGGCTGGCCGGGCAGGGGCTCGGTGAGCTGGGCCGCGGCCCAGGTGACGATCTGGGTGGCGGCCTCGATCAGCAGCAGGCCGGGAACGTGCTGCTGATCGGCCGAGTGGTCGCGCAGCATCTCCGTGTCGTTGGGCACCACGAGCTGCGCACGGAAGGCGTTTCCGTCCACCGCGGCGTCGCCGATGACGACATTGTCCACGCAGTGCTTGAGGACGTGCCGTCGGGGCACCGCAAGGGGCGGCTCGCCCTCGAAGGTGACGTCGATCTCCTTGCCCAGGATCATGCGCAGGTCATGCCACGAGACGGGGTCGATGCCGAGGCCGGGGCGCACGATCAGGGGGACGGGCGGCTGCTCGGTGCGCAGGCGCGTCAGGAGCTGGTCTTGTGTGACGAACTGCGGGTGGACGGTCGCCCGGTGGAAGGACTCTCCGATGAGCCAGAGGGATTGCGGGTCGCTCGGCATAGGGGTGGTGGCCTTTCAGTGGGTGCGGACGGCGGAAGAGGAGCCCCAGGTCAAAAGGGCGTGACCCCAGGTGAAGCCAGCGCCGAAGCTGGCGATGAGGATGCGGTCCCCGCACGAGAAGCGGCCCTCACTCGCGTACTTGGACAGGGCGTAGGGGATGCAGGCCGCGCCGATGTTGCCGATGTCCTCGCCCACGACGACCAGCCGTCTCGGCTCGATGCCGAACTCTCCGGCCACCTGCCGCAGCAGAAGCGGGTTGGGCTGGGCACCTTGGGCCAGGTCGGATGCCGCCTCGTGTGGTGCGGCGATGCGGCGGGACTTCACGCCGGTGCGGCTGTGAATCCACTCGGCACTGACTCCGGCATCGCGGGAAACCTGCTCGTTGCTGCGCCGTTCGGCGGGCAGGTACGAGCCGCACCCGAGCACGCCGATAGGAGCCTTGTGCTCCACGTTTCCTCCCTTGAGGAGCCCTGTGAGCAGGGGTTTTCAGAGCATGCAGACGGCGGAAGAGGTGTTCCAGGTCAGGAGGGTGCTGCCCCAGGTGAAGCCGGCGCCGAAGCCTGCGATGAGGACGAGATCGCCCTGCGCAAAGCGGCCCTGGCTGGCGCCCTGGGTCAGGGCATAGGGGATGCAAGCGGCGCCGATGTTGCCGACGTCCTCGCCGATGACGACCAGGCGCGTCGCGGGGATGCCGACCTTCTCGGCGACCTGCCGCAGCAGCAGAGGGTTGGGCTGGTGCGTGACAAAGTGGTCGACGTCGCCCATGGTGATGCGGTGCTGCTTGAGCGCGTCGTCGATGATTCCGGGAAGGTTGTTGACGACGAAGTCCCGGACGATCCGGCCCTTCATGTGGATGGTGTGGTCACCGTCGGGCTGGCGGGACCCTCCGCCGGGGATGCCGACGACGTCGGCGAGCCCACCGTCAGAGCCCAGCGTGAACGGGCCGAAGCCGTAGGGGGCGGGCACCGGGCCCAGGATCGTTGCTGCTGCCCCGTCCCCGAACAGAGACGCGGTCGCGCGGTCGGCCGGGTTGATGAACTTGGAGTACGCCTCCACGCCGATCACCGCGGCGTAGCCGATGCTGGGGTCTTGGCGTAGCCAGTCGTGGGCGACACGGGCAGCGAACAGCCAGCCGGAGCAGGCGGCGGCGACGTCCAGCGCGACCGCGCGGGTGGCTTTGATGGCGTGCTGGACCCGGCACGCGGTGGAGGGTCCCAGGTCATCCGGGGTGGAGGTGGCCAAGATGATCAACCCGAGTTGGTCGGCTTCGATCTCGGCGGCGGCGAGTGCGGAGCGCAGCGCGCCCAACGCGAGATCGGAGGCGGCCTCGTCCTCGGCGGCGGCCCAGCGGGACTTCACGCCGGTGTGGCTGTGAATCCACTCGGCGCTGACTCCGGCTTGGCGGGCGACCTGCTCGTTGCTGCGTCGTTCAGCCGGTAAGTACGAGCCGCACCCGAGCACGCCGATAGGAGCCTTGCGCTCCATGTCGCCTCCCCTTATCGAGGGCCCCCGCGCAGCGGCGTGCGGGACCCTCTCCCCGCATCACGCAACGCCGCGCAGTGGCCCTGGAATTGTCGATTCCGTGTGGTGCGGCGATACGCCGCATCAGAAGGCCGTATGAAGCACGGCCGGGCAGCCACTAAGGCAAGCGGTTGCGACCACGAACGGGGAAGACGCTTTTCATGATCCAAGTGTGAACACGTTGAAAACTGCCGTTCTGGCTTCGTCCGGCACTGCTTGCGGTATACACCTGGAGGGGACACCGGCAACCTGGGCCCCAGGGGAGGGGACTCATCATGGGCCGGGCAGGACGCAACGAGCGCTTAGCAGCCCTCCTGGCCGAGGCGCAGTGGAACTCCGCAGAGCTGGCACGCGCGATCGTCGCCTTGGGGAGAGCGCAAGGGCTCACGATCTCCTACGACCGCACCGCCCCGGCGCACTGGCTCACCGGCACCCGCCCGCGGCCCCCCACCCCGCAGCTCGCGGCCGAGGCGTTCACCAAACGCCTCAAACGCCTCGTCACGGTCTCGGACACAGGGCTCGCGAACGAGCAACCCCTGACCGCGCAGCTTCTCTCCGCCAGCCCTCCAGAGGCGAACCCCCTGGAAACGGTGAAAGAACTGGTCACCCTGTGCCGCACCGCACTCGACCCCACCCAGGGGCCTGTCCTAGCCCGCCGCCCGTACGCCGGACCGCTTCCCCGCGCAGCCTCGTGGACGGCACCTGCCTCGCCGCCCCCAACCCCCACCAGCCACGCTGGTTCCCTGGTCCTGGGCGACCTCACCCACACCCTGTCGAGCCTGTGGACCCGCAACGGCGGAGGCCAGACACAGCCCCTGGTACTCAGCTTCCTCGCTCACGCCATCCGGCCCGAATACCTCGGCGAGCAACCCGACCTGCTGGCCGGATACGCACAGTTCGCCCACCTGGCCGCCGTCACGTGCATCGACTGCGGACAGCACGGCATGGCCCAGCGTTTCTTCCACACCGCGCTGCACCTCAGCCGCCACTCCGGCCGCCGCGATCTGGGCGCTGTCACCCTGCGCACCATGTCCGCCCACGCCCTGCGTCTCAACTACACCGAACAGGCCGCCGAGCTGGCACAGCAGGCTGTAGACCTCGACGCCCGCCAGACCTCCGGCGCTCTCCGTTCCTTCGTCCTCGCCCAGCGGGCCGTGGTCTTGGCCGCCGGCGGGCAATCAGCCGAAGCCGTCCGGGACGTGAAGCTGATGCTCCACGCCTGGGACGACGACAGCAGCAGCAAACCACGACCAGGACCGTTCACCACCTACCCCCGCTCGGGCCTGGACTTCCAGCGCTCCCAGGTGTGGCGCTTCCTCGGCGAGAAGGACCGTGCTGAACAGGCGCTCCACGACGCTCTCCGGATGCGGGCCCCGGTGCAGCGGCGCCCCTTCGCGCTCCTGCACGCGTCCCTGGCGGAACTGGCCTGCGAGAAGGGCCGCATCGACGTGGCGTGCCGCCACTGGGCTACGTTTCTCGACTACTACCCGTACGTCTGGTCAGCGGCCCTGGAACAGGCTCTGAACAGGATGCATTCGAGCCTGGCTCCATACGCTGAGCATGATCGAGCATCCCGGCTTCTGACGAGAGCAGCGTCTCTTGGTGACGCCGCACGAGAGCAACGACGAGTGGATCTTCCATGACCCTTTGTACCAAGATGCACACATAAGTCCAACTAGCTAAAAAGATCACGTAATGCGGGCAGGTCCGACCGCACGCCCAAGGCGGACCTTGGCGACCCCGCTCGGGCTGACCGCCTGGACCACCACGGCAATCTGCCTGCACATAACGATCACAGCGCTGAGCCCGGAATGCCCACCCCACCGCATTACGCCGATCAGAGTGTTCTCATCCTGTCAACCAGGCACCCTGAAGAACCCGACGTACTACTAGTATGTCGGGCCATCCCGTCCGGCTAGGGTGCAACTCATGCTCATCGCCAACGTCAGCCCACGAACGGCTGGCAAGACGACCGACTCGGGTCTCGTGGCACACGCTCTGCTCGCAGCCAAAACCCCTTACGAGGTCGAAGGCTACGACGCGGACCACTCCGCCCAGTTCTGGGACTGGGCGCAGAAGGCGAAGTTCCCCTTCACCGTGCACCGCCAGCCGCTCGCCCGCTTCTACCGCACCCTGGAAAAGCCGACCGGCCCCCGGTACGTCGGCATCGTCGACTGCGGCCACACCGAGAACCACCCCGACATCGCAGACGCCGTCCTCCGCGTCGCCGACCTCGTGATTGTCCACATGGGACCCACGAACGCCGACTACGAACGCATCGTCGACCCACCCGACGCCACCCCCCTCTACGAGATCATCGAACGCAGCGCCGGAAGCCGCCCCGACGGCAAGCACCCCAAGACCTGGGTCCTGCTCAACCGCTGCGCCACCAATGCCCGCTCCATCAATCACTACCGCAAGGAGATGACCGAGGAAGGCTACAAGGTCTTCACCACCACCATCCCCAGAAGCGAAGTGCTGGCCCAAGCCGTCGGCTTCCCCGTGAGCGCCGCCGCCATCAGGCCGTTCGCCCCGCTGGTGACCGAGATGGAGGAGAAGGGACTCCTGCCGAAGTGAGCAGCCACATCAAGAACATGGAAGAGGCCGCCCGCCGACGCCGCGAAGCCCGACAGGGACGGCGAGGGGGCAGCAGCGACGGAGAAGGCCAGCCCGCCACCGGCGCAGAAGTCGAGCTGAGGCCCGGCGAGCTGCCCACCGGTCCACCCCCGAAGGCCAGGCCGCAACCCTTCACCCCCGACCTCATCCCCGAACCCGTGGCGGTCGAGGCCACCGGCGACCTAAGCCCGGACGAGGCCGAAGACCTCCGCCAGTGCGAACGGGCCTTCGCCAACGCCGACGAGGCCGAGTGGATGCGCGGCAAGGCCGCCCACGCCGTACGCGACCGCCGCCTGTACCGGCCCCGGACCTGGCCCGACTACTGCGAAGAAGTCCTCGGCGAGAGCGAATCCGAGGTCAACCGCATGATCCAGGAATGGCCCATCGGCGCCATGATCACCCAAATTTGGGTGACCCCGCGACCCACCCCCGCCTCCCACCGGCGCGCCCTGCTCCCCCTCGTCGACCTCTACGGCCTGGAGGCCACCGCCCGCGGCTACGTCCTGCTACGCACCTGGGCCGCCGAGAACAACGAGCGCGTGACCGCCACCGTCCTCACCGCGATGGTCGACCAGCGCCAGCTCGCCGGCGCGAAGCCGCAGGACGAACCACTCCCCGTCACCCAGTTCCTGGAACGGAAGAAGACCAAGGCCCTGGAGAGAGGACGGTCGGTCCCCCCGCAACCAGCCGCCCCGAAGCAGGAAGGCCCCCCACTCCCGCCCTCCACGCCCGCTCCAGAGCGGCAGGAGACACCCTCCGGAACGCCGCAACGTGAGACGGAACACCCCCCGGCCCCGGACGACTCCACACCGCACGCCGACACGAGCACCGAGGAGCCATCCGAGATCATCGACGCGGAGATCGTGGACGACAGCCTGGCCACAGGCGTCCGCCAGGCCATGCAGGACGCACGTGAAGGCATCGAGGGGAAGCTACGCGGAGCGGACCCCGACCTGCTGAAGACCATCATCTCCCTGGGCGAAGAGATCACCAGCGCTGCTCGCGAAGAGCTGACACAGCGCGGGGAGAGCGCCCGGCCATGACCGCCCCACCATCCAAGGAGCCGCACGATGTACCTCGTCATGGCCGTATGCGACGGTCCGACCGGAGTTGACACGCCGAACACCTGGGAGTGTTCCGCCGCGTTACAACGCACCACCCCCGAAAACGCCAAGTTGCCGGAAGCCGCCCACGCACTTGCCGAGGATGCACGCAAAGCTGGCTGGAAGACCGACAACATCAAGAGTAAAACGGTCCTCTTGTGCCCCGACTGCTACAGGGAGTGGCTGGACATGCGGCACTACCGGGGTCCGTCAACTTGACGGTCGGCGTTCTGAGGAGTAGCGCGAGTTTGCGCCGCCCATCGCTCTCCTTGCCGCGCCCCCATACCGCCCTCGGTCTGGCACGGCAGCGGACGACCTCTCCACGATGGCGGCATGCGCCTCGATGTTCACGCCCGCCGGACGGGAAAGCTGTCAAGACGATCGCGGTATCATCCACAGCCTAGGAAGCCCCCGGCGGCTCCGGCCGCCGAACCACCCCCGGGAAGGGTCCCTGCCGTGAACCGAAACCTGCGCAATGCCACCCCGGCCGTCTATGCGGCGCTCATCCTCTTAGGCTTTCTCATCAACACCACCGCCGGAATCGCCGTGGTCATCATCGGCGGCGTACTCATGAGCGCACTGTATACAGCCACCAGGGGCGGCCGTACCGCGGACGCCATGCCGCGCTCGCCCCGTCGGCAGCGCAACCGCCGCTAAGGCGGCACGGCCGAGAGCAGGACCAGCCGCCAGCCCGGATCGGGCGGGCGGCATGCTGCCCTGATCGCCACCTCATCGTGCGGAGGGCTGTCCTGCGGCGCAGCTCTCGCTCCCTCCCGCAAGAAGGTGCGCTGGCGAGATTTCGGGATCAGTGCGCGGGGCGGAGAACTACGGGTTGCTGTGCGCCACCGCCGTCTCCTCCATCGTCGCTGGTCGGCGACGAGCTTAGAGTGCCGCTCTTGCCAGGGCGGTCGTAGTCCCGGGCCTGCAACATCATCATCCCACCATCTAGCCGCGAGGTGTTCACACCGACGATGTTGCCGAGGTGCCCGTCCTCGATCGCTACTATCGGTAGATCGCCGACGGCAGCGTTCCCCTCGATAAGCTCTTGCAGCGCCCGTACGAGCTGAGTTGCCGTTAAGTCCTGCATATTGTTCAACTTCCTTTCCAAGGGAGCTAGCTGGCGCTCGATCAGTCCACGCTTCGCTTCCAGGCCGCCAGGACGCATTTCATGCCCCACCATGCCACGTGTCCCGGAGCAGCGGATACTGGCGTCCAGTCAGTCGCCAACCTCTTGAAGAACGCCTCATCGGCCACAACAAGCGGGTTCAACTCCCCAGCGAAGAACAGCAGTTCTCCCTCAAAGGCGTCGAGCGCCCTGGAAGCCATGTCTGACTCGCGCGGAGGCCAGGACAGCAGCAACGCCCGGTCCGGGTGCTCGCGAGCCGCCTCCGGCCCACCGTCGGCGATGTCCGCGTACGGGCCGCCAGTGCAGTACCCGTTGCCCTCACCGGGCGGATGGATGTCGTAGGCCGCCACGTTCGCCCCGGCCTGCTCCAGCATCCACGTCCAGTACCCGGTGCCCGCGCCGATCTCCACCACATCCCGACCGGCCAGCAAATCGACCATCCACGTCAGATCTGACGGCGAAGGAATCGCCCACGCGAACCGCTGCTGCAACGCGCCCATCTCCAGCCCACGCTGCACCAACGCCATCAACGTCTCCGCGTCACCAGGCATGAACGCGGGCTTCGGCGACCACCGACCCAGCCAATCGTCCGCCGGCATCCACCGCACAATCTCCCACAACGGGTTCTCACCATCCGACTCCTGGTCGAACTCCGTCTCCGCCAACGGCCTGTCGCGGCCTGCTGCCGACCCGAGGCAGCGCCACGCCGCCTGGAGCGCGGCAACGTCATCAGCTACCGACTCGTTCATGCTAAATCCACCAGTCGTCACCTAGGTGAAATTCTGTTACCAACGGATGCCTCTCAAGACATGCATGGATATCTTTGTCAAAGAGCATGCTGTACCGCCTCTCTGTTAAGAAGATTTTCTTGCTCTCTGTTTCATCTACAAGAAATTGGTTATCGATGCGTGTGATCGTAAAGCCGAATCCGCGAATATCTTCAGTCGTGAAGCTAATATCTTCGCCGAGCCCAGGAAGCGGCGAATTGGCTGGCCATGTCATTGTGAATTGAAAAGACTTTTGGTCGATGGTTTTTGAGCCCAAGACGCGTACGATGATCTGTGTCACTTTCTCTCCTCTTCTAACCATGGTCCCAGTGTGTGGCTTTCTTGCTTGGTCACAGCCGAGCCCGATCAGCGCGAAATTCTCTTCGCTGATGCGGCGTCCTGACGGTCCCGAAGGACACAGTCGCCAACCGGGTCCGAAGCTAGGCAACCAGGTGCTGCTCCTCGTGCCCGGACATCAACCGGGTCTCATGAGTCAGGGACAGTTGACCGTCCCATGGCTCTGACATTGCTCACCCCCAGGCGCGCGACAGGATGCGCGCCCGGACACGCCGCTCCACATCATCAGACGTGACCTCTTGCGTGGCTCTGCGTCGGCCATAGGTCGGCCTTCACTCGCTTCCGGCTGCGGGTGGTTCCTCGACCGAGATCACGTGGACCGGGTTCACGATGATGGTCCGGCCGTCGACCGCCGGAAACGCGAACAGTTCCCCCGGGTGCCTCATAGAGAAACTCAAACCGCCTGCCACGACATGGATACCATTCGCTTGTCCCTCTTCTTTCAAGAACGCGGCATACGCGTCAAGGTCGACTTCAACGGCGTGCGTTTCATTTCCGGAGCCGTATCGGATGATCACGGTGCTCATATGCGCCTCTCTGTGGAATCGCTTAGGCTGACTGCGCTTTCCCTGTCCGTCTTCGGGATGTTCCAGGGCAGGTTACGGAAGGGTGGATTCTCTGGTGCTGGGGTTTTCGTGTACCTCTTGGATTCCGAGGATCTTCGCTGGCGGCAGGTCACGGTAGAGCTGGAACACCCGGTCGTTGGGCCATAGTCCTTCCTTGGTGCGGCAGCCTGAGCACAGACCGCCGCGGACGAGACCCGTGTGGTGGTCATGATCGATCAGGAGCTGGGTGCGCCGGGAGCAGACAGCGCAGCGGTCTTGCTGCCAGGCGAGCATGGAGAGCGTAGCGCTCCATGCGTTGGGGATGTCCGGCGCCGGTTCGGTGGGGACGGGCCAGTAGTGGCAGGCGGGGTGAGGGGGGATTTCTTCGCCGCGGTGGTGGGCATCGAGCAGGGCTTTGCTGCGGTCGTTGTGGTGTGTGGTGGTGGCCCAGGTGGTGATGCGCTGCTCCTCTTCGTCCATCCGGGCCAGGGCTGCGCGGGTCGCTTCGGGCATGTCCGTGAGGTCGAGCGGATTCTTCGTGAGTTTGACGTCGGCCATGGGGTGGCCCGTCATGGGGTCCTGGATGCGGTCGTAGCACTCGTCTGGGGTGCGGCTTTTGGGTCCCCATCGGCCGTGGCGGCGTGTGGACTCCTGGGGGGCGCCGGCGCGGCGGGAGGCGGTGTATCCGGATGCGCGCCAGCCGTGGGAGGTGACTTTGCGGCCGAAGCCGTCGAAGGCGCAGCCCGCGGCGGCGGTGAGGCGTTGGGTGATCTCGTTGATGGACTTGGTGGTGATCTGGGGGCGGATGTGCCCCCACTGGTCGATGGAGCGCAGGACGCGGCCGGTGAGGATGCCGTGTTCGGCGTAGGCGGCGCGGAGCGCTGTCCAGGCGGCGACGGGGCAGATGTCGTCGCTGCGGGGTTTCAGGTAGACGGTGTCTCCCTTGGCGTTGGGGTCGGTCTTGGAGACACGGATGTTGACGTGGAGGACGCCTGCTTCGTCGATGCCGAGGTCGGCGATGTTCAGGGCTGCCATCTCGGCGGATCGCAGCCAGCCGAAGAAGCCGAGCAGGCACATGAAGCGGTCGCGTAGCCCGGTCAGCGTGCCGGACGGGACGAGGCTGAGGATGTCGTGAACCTGATCGGGGGTGACGATCGCGGACCGGCGGATGGTCCGGCCTTCGTCGGCGAGGCGCCGGGAGTGGGCGATGAGGAGCTTACGGGCGAGCTTGGTGTCGGGGTGCCCCTCGTAGCCGGCGAGAGTGTGCAGGGCGCGGATGGAGTAGAGGGCTTGTTCGAGGGAGTTGAGGGCGTAGGTCTGGCCGGTGCGGGTGGTGGTCTGGCTGAGGGTGCGGGTCCACTCGGCGAGGGTCTGGGGGGTCATGGGGAGGGTGGTGCGTTCGTTGGCGCGGCACCAGTCGTCGGCGAGGGTCCACCAGTTGCGGTAGGCACGCTGGGTGTTCTTCGGGACCGATTTGATCAGTTCGGTCTTTGTGGCCTCGGTGAGGTGATGGTCCGCATCGGTCCATTTGGACTGGCCGTCTCTTCTGTACGCTTCGGCTGCTTCGGCTGGTGTGGCCGTGACGGGCGGAAGCGACAGATCGTTTTGTCCGAACATGTTCCTGAATGCAACTCCTATGGTTTTTAGGCGGGTTCATCACGTGCGATACGTGGGCGCTTATTGGAACTGAGCCTCGCCTCACTTCTGATATGTGGGATCTTATGTTGCCTCTGGCCTCCGGCGCCAGATCGCGGAGTTGTGTCCGAGATGGCCAATCCGTACGATGCAGCCATGAAGAACCTTGTGGACGAAATGAGCTTGACCGACATCAAAAACGCGTTCGGCGATGTGGTCTCCAAGGCCCTCTTGGGTCAACCGACCGTAGGGCTCAACAGGGGCAAGAGGGCCATTGCGGTCGTCCCGGTCGAAGTGCTCGACAAGTATCTGGTGGACGAGCAGCGCGAGTTGCGCGAAATGATCCGCGAGCGCGAGGACGAGGAGACCGTGCCGCTCGCGCCGGAGCTGGACGAGGTCACCGGCAAGCTCTCCGCGACCGCGACCGCCGCCGACGCATGACGGCGACCCTGACGGCGAGCACCGCGCTCGTCCCGACCGGCGACCGCGCGCCGGTGGAGAACGCTGTCGTCGGCGGCATCGCCGACGGGTTCGGACCGGAGACGTTCCTGTGGGTGGAGTTCCACCGGCCGGACGGCGGCATGCGCATCAAGTACGTGTGGACCGACGGCGGGCAGCAGCTCGGCGACCGCATCGACAGCCTCGCCATGACGGCCGGGATGGACACGGCGGACTGGCTCCACGTGGCCGACCGGCACGAGATGGTGAGCAGCCGCGGGCGCCTGAAGATCAAGGCTTACCCGCTGCGGCCGGTGCTCGCCGACGTCCAGGGCGGCGTGCGGGCGCCGGAGGAGCTGCGCGAGAGCGTGCGGCGCTTGCTGAGGGTGGCCGGTGAGATCACCGGGCAGGTTCCGCGTACGCTCACGCCGCGCTGGATGGGCTTCGGCCCGGTGCTGGCCAACTCGTAGGCGGGTCTGCCGACCAGAGAAAGAGAGGAAGAGCCCAACCATGACGACCACCGCAGCGGCGACGGCAGATCTGCCGACAAGTCCTGAAAAACCGCTTCTACTCCTTGACGTAGACGGGCCGTTGAATCCCTACGCGGCGCCCGCGCACCGGCGGCCGGAGGGCTACACCACGCACCGGATGCGGCCCCCGGGCTGGGAGGACCGCTGGCAGAAGCCGTTACGGGTGTGGCTGAAGCCGGACCACGGCCCGGCGCTGCTGGCGCTGCCGTACCGGCTGGTGTGGTGCAGCACCTGGCAGACCCACGCCAACACGTTCATCGCGCCCGTCCTGGGCCTGCCCGAGCTGGAGCACGTGCCCTTCCCGTCCTCTCCGTCCCGGCCGAACGCGCGGCTGTACTGGAAAACGTCGTACGTGGTCGATTGGGCGGCTGGTCGTCCGTTCGTCTGGGTCGACGACGAGACGACGAAGTACGACCAGGAATACGTGGACGACCACCACGAAGGGTTCGGCCGCATCGTGCACGTGAAGCCCAACTTCGGCCTGCGGGACGACGACTTTGCCCTGATCAACGCGTGGGCCCGGGATGCCGTGGCCACCTCGGAAGGAGAGCCACGATGACGACCGCGACGCAGGAGGAACCCCCGCAGGAAGCCGCGGAAAAGCCGGTGCAGGAGGTGCGGTCGGTTCCGCCAGCGAAGATCCGGAAGTCGGCGGCGGCCGAGCTGCACGGCCTGGCGAGCGACGTGCGCACGATCCGTTCCCTGGTTCTCGGCCTGGTGAGCGTGACCCGGGACCCGCGGGGCGTGGGCATCCCGCTCGGCCCGTGCGAGGTCGTCTACTACCACAAGCTGAACGTCGCCAACCGTGTCGTCCTTTACACCCTCACCGAGGACGACGGCGTGGTGATCGAGGGGTTCAGGCGGGTAACGGCTCTGTGAGCAACACTGCGAGGACGCCGACGTACGAGGTCCGCGCGAAGGTCGTCCGGTCGGACGTGGACCTGGACATCAGCGGGCGTGTGGACAACCACTTCGCTCCCTTGCTTCTCGCCCTGCTGGGCGAGGAGTTCGTCAACCAGTCCGAGATCACCCTTACTCTCACCCCCATCCAGGAGGACCCCGATGGGCAGTAGGCCGCAGGCTGAGCCGGAGACGAAGCAGGAGGAGTGCCCGCGGTGTGAGGGCCCGTTGCGGGGGTTCCCCGAGGACATCGGGGCCTCCAGCCGGGTAACCACCCCGGAGCGGGACGTCCGGATTTGCGGGCAGTGCGGTACGGACGAGGCCGTGCGGGATGCGGCCGGGTTCGGGCCGGTGCCGCTGGACGAGTGGCCGGTGCGCAGGCTGCTGACGTGGACGGCGGCGGCTGCGTGAGGGACGTAGTTCTGCGGGACGCCGCGCAGGAGGACTGCGCGGCGCTGGCCGCGGTCCTCCAAAGGGCGCACGCGCCGGGTTCGGCGCTGTGGCGGGAGTGGAGCGACCCGGAGAAGCTGAAGATCCTGCTGTTCGCGGTCGCCTCCCCCAAGGGCCGGGCGACGCGGTTCAGGCTGCGGGTGGCTCAGGTCGGAGAGGAAGTCGCCGGCGCGATGATGAGCCGGTGGGCGTACGACCGGCTGGGCCCGACGGAGGCGATCTTCGGAGACATCGGGCTCATCGACACCCTGGCCGTGCTGCCTGCCTTCCGCAGGCACGGCGTGGGCCGGGCGCTGGTGAAGGACGCGGAGGCCGAGTTGCGGCGCGCGGGCGTACGGGTGGCGTACGCGGAGTCGACGCCTGGTGCGGTGCCGTTCTACGAGGCATTGCGGTACCGGGCGGAGCCGGAGGAGGTGAGGGCCATCACCTTCTTCCCTCGTCAGGGGCCGAAGCTCTACACCCACTGCATCGGGGACCTGTCGGAGGCGCGGCTGGTGTGGAAGTCGCTGACGGGCGGGATGGTGCGGTCGTCGGTGTACGAGCATCCGGACGGGAAGGGTCCGGGGGTAGCTCTCACCGGGCTGATTCCGGGTGATGCGCGGCGTACGGTGCCGTGGCCGGAGGCTGGAGTCCTGGGAGGCGCGACGGCAGCGGAACGAGGCGAAGGGCATCAACGGGGACGGGCAGGGACCGGATGACCGCGCCGTACTACCAGGACGAGCCCTCCGGCCGCCTGAGTCGGGGGGCCGATCCTCGTGTTCGCCGCCGGACTCGCCGCCTGGCTGATCATCAAAACCGTCGTCCCGGTCGTGAACCTTCCCGGCGAGAGGTGATCTACAGGCCCGGCCTGTGCCGTTGATCCCACACCCGGCGAGGCCATTCTGTCCCCGTCGGTGAACCTTGAAGCCTCCCGCACTGCGCAGCGTGCGGGAGGCTTCGGCGTTTCGTGGCAGGTCAATAAGACGGTTGGAGGAGTGCGCGAAGCTCTTCCAAAGAGCTGCGGCCCCTCAGGTGTTGGCGCACCTAGGGGCCGCGTAAGCGGGTTACTCCTGACGTACGGCCTCGTCCGCATCACAAGCTAGGGCGGGGCCATAC